>JAISZW010000075.1 GCA_031284445.1 Candidatus Methanovirga basalitermitum
GGAGAATTTGAACTTTAGTTGAAAGTTATAATCTAAAGTTTGGGGAGAATTTGAACTTTAGTTGAAAGTTATAATCTAAAGTTTGGGGAGAATTTGAACTTTAGTTGAAAGTTATAATATGGGGAAGATTGATGAAATATGATTTAATCATTGGCAGATATGGGGAAATTGCCTTAAAAAGTCCACGAGTGAGAAAAAGATTTGAAAATAAGCTAATTCATAACATAAAAGTGATCTTAGATTGTAAAATAAATCTCAATCAAGCAAGACTATTCATTTACCCAGAAAATTTTGATGAAGGTTTAAAAAAATTATCAAGAGTTTTTGGGATTGTTTCTTATTCTCCAGCCATCAGTTTAAAAACTGATTTAAATGAGATTGAAAAGCATCTAACAGCTTATGTTGATGAACTTGAGAATTTAGGACTGATTAGTAGTGAAAAATCCTTTGCAATAAGAACAAGAAGAGTTGGAAAACATGAGATGACATCACAAGAGTTTTCAGCATTCGCGGGGTCTGTAGTTGTAAGAAAACTGGGTAGTCCAGTCGATTTAACAAATCCATATATTACCATATTTCTTGAAATACGAGGAGACGATACATATATTTTTCACGAAAAGATTAAAGGTGCTGGGGGCTTACCTCTTGGAACACAAGGACGATTAGTTGCTCTTATTTCTAGTGGTATAGATTCCCCAGTTGCAACATACCTAATGATGAAACGAGGATGTGAAATAGTAGCTATTCATTTCAATAATGACCCATTCGCTGGATTAAAAGTTACAGAAAACTTTAAAAAATTAATTAAGCAACTAAATAAGTATGCTGCTGATTCTAAAATTAAACCCATAGTGGTTGATTATGGAGAGTACTTAACAGCTTCTAAAGAATATGCCCCTGAAAAGTTGACCTGTGTTCTTTGTAAATCAGGAATGTATAAAATTGCAGAGAAAATTGCTGAAAAAGAAGATGCATTAGCTATTGTTGATGGAAGTAGTCTTGGTCAAGTCGCATCTCAAACACTTCCCAATATATTAGCCACAAGAGAAAAAACAGAACTTCCAATTTTAAGTCCACTCATAGGTCTTGATAAAGTAGAAATTGAAAAAATAGCTAAAAAAATAGGAACATTCCCAATTTCTGAATCTGATGATGGAGGATGTTCAGCTGTTCCTAGATATCCTGAAACTAATGCTGATTTATTTCAGGTAAACATGGCTAAAGAATCCATGAAACAAGATGAAGAAGTGGATAAAATAATTAATAAAATATATTTTGGACTGTAAAGTTTTAGTCTCTTGATAAGACTTGTAATACTTTTACTTGTATAATTATCATGTTTATATTACTATTTCTTTGAATAATATTAATATCTTTGAATGGAAAAATCGTTTATCGCTAAAAGCGACCATCTAATATAATTAAAGAACCTATCCATAAAAAACATAGTTTATTAAGATGAATGTAAAAATAACAAAACTAAAAATCTGAATTATTAGAAACTGTTTTGTTTTATAGTTATTTAGTACTCGGGGTCATGATTTTTTCCGTGGAGGTGTTAGTTGACTTAATACATCATCATTCAATAGTATTCTGTGTGGTGTTTTTTTAGTTTCATAAATAATGGTATACACCAAACAATTAATACTTCATGAACTAATGAGTATTTTAGCAATTTCAACATTTTAAAACCTTTATCAAGTAATAAAAGTATCTAAGCTCTTAATTCTTCTTTTGATTTTTTAACAAAAAACAAAAACATTTAAAAATTTCTTATCATTTCCCTGAAGCTTAAAAATTTTTAGCCAGTATTTTTTTGAAAAAAATTAGAGGAATTTAACATATCATTTTATTTATTTTCCATATTATTCATTTTGATCGTGAAAATACATTTTGATATTTTATAAATTACAGGCATGTTCTTTGGATTAGAGATTCAATTCCGCCCGTGACGATACTTAAAAACCTTGAAAAACTGAGAAAATTCTTCAATATTGAAAAAATTCCTGAATGCCTACATTTACAACCAAAACTTTAAAAAAGTTTAAAAAACGGGAACGAAGAATGGATTCTTCTAAATTGTCTTTGGCAATAAACAAGTTTTCCTAAGTTGTTTCGTCCACACCTCGATAACAATCGAGGAATAAATTCTCCTAAATTAAAAGTCTTCGACTTTTAATAATCAAGATTTTTTTAACATTAAACATTTAAGTTTTGTTCAAAAATTAGCTATTCTAAAATATTTTGATCAAACTTTCCTTTCGAATGAAATGAGAGAGTTAGGAAGCGAAAATTCCGTTTATTTCTGAAAGAAATTCAGAGAAATTTATTTCTAGTTTTAAAAAGTTTGGATATAAATCATTCCTTTCATATACCCAAAAAACAATTTTAAAGTAAACAAGCTAAATAACTTGTTATCTTACCCACTAGAAATATTTAGCCTTAAAAAACATACAAATAAAAAGTTTCAAAGAGGCTGTTGCACAATTATTTTAACAAAGATTCAATTCTTATTTAAATCAATTATTTTAATTAATAAAGGATTATAAATTTATTAATTTAAAAATTAAATATTTAAATTTATTTATAATCCTAATAAAATAATTTAAAATAGTTTAAATTAAAATAGGACATTCATACTCATTTAAAAATTTTTATTTATTTAAATTCTTTATTCATTGTAAAAATAATATAAGTAGTTTTATATTTAATTTAACTTATTATAATGATCTATTTTTATTTATAAAGAGTTTTTAGCCTCCAAACACGAAAAATATTCATTTTAGTTAAAATTAAAAATTTGAATATTTAGATTTTGCAACATCCACTTAAAGTATGTTCTATATTATTAGAATTTTAATTTTGCAAAAAATATGATTAAAAAATAGTGTAGACATACTTTATATTTCTTTTTAAAAGAATTTGAGTTTTGTTTTTAGTTGCATAGTGTAAATATTTTATTATTTAGTTTATATTATTGTTAAAATTGTTTATTTATTTGATTATCTTTTTATTCATTTGATTTTGGTGATTGAGATTTGTCTTGCTGAATTAAGCATTTTTTAGCATTATATGATACTTTAATAATATTTTTTGGCTGACCTAAAAAATGGTAACCTTTATATAGAGCCTTTAATAATAATATTATTAGGTAAACCTAAAAAATAAAATATTTGATCATATTAAAACTTTCAAATGCAACAGTATTTTTGGTTAATCTCTTGTTAATAAATTATAAAGAAGGTGTTAAATTGAATATTTAGATAGTTAATCTTATAAACGAATATAATTTTTTAATTTTTAAATTAAATAATTTATAACATTTTATTCATTGTAATATTAGATTTAAAACGAGAATTAATTTTTGATTAAAATAATTGTTCAACAGCCTTTTATAGGGAGATGTGTATTTTTGTTGAGTATTAATAAACTATAAAGTTTTGTATATTTGAATATTTAGATAGTTAATGTTTATATTAATCTGAGGTGTTTTTTATGGAGTTTTTTTATGTTTTGATGTTGAGTGTTGCAATGGTTTTATATAGTATAATAATGGGATTTGTATGCTTCGTCTGATGATAGTGGAGACTGTCCAGATTTTTACTGATAGTGTCCATTAAATATTCTATTTTTTTTATACTTTGGGGGGATATGATTCCACCTAAAAAGTATCACATACTATAAAAAATAGTATTACGCTCGTGGATTGATAGCAAAAAACATGACAATGTTAAAAAAATATTAAAAGGTAATACCATATGTTTACTAAAAGAGGCAAAGTTTTTCATCTTAAAAAAATACCATTAAAAAGCTTAAAATAATAAATAATTGAATTATGGTCATATTCATCTGTATCTCAAGAGTTTAAAACATTTCTACCTATCCATAGGATTTTAAAAAGTTTTAATCTTTTTTTAAACCTTCAACTGTTCGATATTTCCTTTTTAATAGTCGTGGAAGAGCCACGCCAAAAAAATTCTCCGAGTTATTGTTTTTGTTGGGTAAAAACTTATGTTTAGTATGATTTATCGCTCTTTCAAATTTTTTCTATAGTCTTTTGAAAGAATTGTCTAGACTTGGATAATTCATCAGAACTTTCTTTTAATTTTGGTAGTGTTACTCGCAATTGGTTACAATGGGAAAACAGACCTATAAAGACTTGCAGAAATTAAAAATACAAGGTTGGGGAGACAGATGTATAAATAATCTTATTGATAGTTCATGAAAATGTTTGTACAAATTACAAAGGGGGGGGAAAAACTCATCAGAATACAAGAAAAGTCACCTTTAAAGAAAGAAAAAGGAAAAAAGACCAAAAAAATAGTGAAGAAGGAAAAAATAAGGATGGATTAAGTAAGTGTTGTAAGACATCTGCATATCAGAAAATATCTATTCAAAACACAATTTACAAGGTAATATTCTCAGAAAGGAATGTTTTATTCAAACTAAATTAGCTATTAATCATCCATTGCATCTAATTTCTCTGGAAAATATGTGTCAACAACATATTCAAGCCCATACTTAGAAAATGCTTGCTGTTCTGCTTTTTTACCTATTTTTAACATTTTTTTAATCTCATTTTGCCAATGTTCACTTTTATATCTTGGGTCTTTAGCTAACTCATTTAACCTTAAAACATCGATTTCTTTTAAATTATCTGTTGGAAGTTCATAGTTTATAATATCACTTGCAGTAACACCTAAAAATTTAGCATCAGGAGTAGCTAAATCATGATTAACATGAGCAAGTTTTGCACTACCTGAAATAATAACCATTGCTATGTGAAAACCCCATGGATCTCCGTCGTTACAAACATAAACAGGCAACTTCAATTCTTGACTAACCCTTTTTAAGAATCTTCTTGTAGCACGAGCAGCTTGTCCTTTAAGACCTACAATCAAAGTATCAAATTTTTTATATGCTTGTTCCTGAACCATTCTATGAAACATTCCCATTGTTTCAACAGCTATTACCCTTCTAACATTATGTTCAACAAATTCTACTTCATCAATTGTTGGTGATATTGTATAGCCAGATTTACCTGATTTTAGTCCATTAATTTCAACATCACCTTCCTTAAATACAATATCTCCATAGACAGATGCACCATCTTCTTCTGGCATCAAACCTAAGTCTTCACGAGAAGAACTTATTGTAACTTCTAAATCCTCTGCAAGAATGTTAGACTCTTGTTGGTTTGCAAAAGGCAATCCCCAACCTTCACTAACATAATACATTTCCCTTAATGTAGCTGTTTTTTCTGTGTTAACAAGACCTTTACAGAAGTTGGAAACAAACATCATTTGTCCAATTTTTCTAATCTGCTTTACATTTCCAAGAGACCTTTTACCATACCTATCCCCTAAAATAAAGTACTTTTTATCTTCATCATAGACAATATTTGATGTTCCTCGTGATGGTACCTTAAGAGAAGGAATTTTTTGTTCATGAACATCCTCAATAATTGTCTGACCAAGCCCTTTAAGTTTGTTTAAAGTAATTGCTTTTTTTTCGCTTATAACTTCTTTAGCTTCACTCATAGATATTCACCCATTTTCTCATTCATTAAAGTATTGGTCAAGACTATCAGAATCCTCACCTTTTTCAATTTTTTCATCGAAATTAACAACTTCATCTGCATCATCTTCTTCATCTGCTCTATCATCTGCCAAACCAATTTCTTCAGCTTTATCAGGATCTTCACCAAACAGTTCAGCTAAAGCCCTATGAGTAACCTTCGATAATACTTCTTTATACTCAGGCACATCAGTTTCAGCTAAAATAGCTGCTTCTCTTAATATCAACGGGACATATTCCTCAAAAATTTTAGATCTCATTTCTTTCTCTTCAGCTGCCTTTTTAGCTCTTAAATATTTCTGTAATTTCCGAGCAACAATCATTGATGCCTGCCTTACTTCATGGACTATCTCTGGTTCTGGTGCAACACTTTGCTTACCAGTAGATAGATATGGAACTTGAGTAGATATTATATTAACAAAAATTGTTAATGGAATGTTATCCAAACTTTTAATTCCATATCGTTTCCAATCTACAGTTTTAAGAGCTTCTGTGATAGCACAACTACCTTGGTCAAATGTTAAAGGAACTCTATTTGCAAATCTCATTATCTCAGACTTTCTTTGTTCATTAACTATTCTTCCAGAGTCTCCACCATAAGCTAATCCAGTTTCAACAATAAAAGCAACTCCGCCTCTATATGAAACAGGTCTTCTTGTTGTGGCTTGGATAAATTCAGGCTTTAAAATTTCTTTCATTCCCTTTTCTATTTGTTCATTTCCAATAGGAATAAGTCCTGAAGTAGGGGGAGCCATGAAATTCATTTTACCTATGGCTTGAACAATTTCTTCAGCTTCTATCCACTCCATACTCTTTGGACGCTTATTTAAATCAATTTTTGTAATTTCCTCTATTTCCTTTAATTTATTTTCAGACATTCTTGAAAGTGAACTTGAAAGTAAGCTTCTAAACCTCCGCTTGTCAGTATGCTTAGCCATAAAAATTAAGTCATCAGCAGTAACACCTTTAGGGTGAGGCAAAACTTCTTTTGGCAAAACAGGAACAATATCTGCAGCTCTTTTAAAAACATATTTTTCTCCTTCAGGATCTCTAAATATAATTTTTGCATGAGGATTTCCGACCATAGTTCTTCTAATATATTCAAATGCACCTTGTTCTGCTTTAGAGTAGGCTACTTCTTTAAATTGGAGTTCAATGGAAACCCCAGTAGAAATTGGGATGAATTCTTCCTTTTCCATTAAAAGACCTTTATTTTTCTTAACATCCATTTTAAAGGTCATTCTGATTCCTTTCAATTTTCCATCTTCAATATATGCAGAAGAAACTTTAGCTGGTTTACCAGTAGTCATTTGAGACAATAAAACACACCCACTACAACCTAAACCTTGTTGACCTCTTGATTGAATGTTTCTAAATTTAGAGCCAGCAAACATTGAGCAATAAACCCGCATAATAAACTTTTCAGGGATTCCAGGTCCATTATCCGTATGTCTAAGTAAATAATGTTCTTTTCCTAATTTCTGAATATCTATTTTAACTTCAGGTAATATTCCTGCCTCTTCAGCAGCATCAAAACTATTAGTAATTAGTTCATGGAAAACCATGGTCAAAGACCTGATTTTACCTGAAAATCCTAACATTTGCTTGTTTTTTCTAAAAAATTCTGATGGTGATAATTGTTGAAACTCCTCAAAGAGTTCTGATGCTTGTAATGACAAATTTAACCTCCAACTGGTATATTTAATGTACAATGAAAAATTGTTCAAGTTCAAAATAAATTAGCATAATAAATTTTCTATAAATTAAAGTAGTTATCATGTTAATTAAAATAAAACTAATGCTATCAACTTAAGAAAATTATTTTTTTAAACCTCGATTGAAAATAAAACTCCTAACTTATTAAAAAAACAAAGGTCATGAAAATGATTTTATATATATTTTACTTTCTACATGTATATGTTTTACTTCATATATATCTTTTTCTAATAGATTAATAATAATTTTTTAATTATACTTCAATTAAAAATATATTTTATTATTAATATACACTTTAAGATAGAGCATTTCAAAAATAATCATTGAAAATTATACAACATATATAAATGAAAATGTTTAGTTAACCATTCACTAAATTGTTAATATATTTTAAAACTTCAATAGCATCATACTTTTTAATGTCAACACCTGTTTTTAGAAATTCCTTTAACCGACTTTTGGTTTTTAAATCCATATCAACTTTTTCAAGTATTGATGGATAATTTCTCTTAGGATAATAAAGAGATTTAGCAACCTTTAAAATCTGCTTTTTTTCATTACTTGTTATAATTTTCTTTTTTCCTGCTTGATTTAAATTGTATTCAATGTTTACATAAGGAACAGACAAAGGTGTGTAGTCATCTGATGTAAAAACAAGAGCAACATCATCATCAGACTCAATACTTCCATTTGCATATTGTTGGTATATATAACCTACTCCTATCATTCCTAAATCATCTAACTCTGCTGCTCTAAGAGCACCCATACTACTTCCACCTACAACAGTTATCTGATTATCAATTGCTTTAAGAATCTCTTTATGAGAAACTGCTGGACTTTGATGAAAAACACCATCAACAATACCAATAATATCAGGATTTTCATCTATTGCAGATAGAATATCATCTCTTTTAACTGGTGGTCTATAATCAGCATCTAATATTTCTTGTCTTTCTTCAACTGATAAAGAAGGACCTATAAAAACTATCACCTTTTTATTAAACATTTAGCTCCACTATTATATCTCTTTGATTAAAATGTTCATTTCCACATCTTAACAAATAACTTAACTTCATTCCATGTTCTTTATAACTAAAATCAGATAGTAATGAATTGATTTCTTATTAATAATGATTATTTTGTCAATATTGTCAACTTAAAGGATTTTTGATTAAAATTTCTATTTATAATCTTCTGTATCATGATTTATTTTTAATTTCAATCAAAGTTTAAAAAAATAATTTTCTTAACTTGACAGCATTGGGTTCGTACTATATCACTAAATAATTTTATTTTCTTCTTTTAATTATTTTTTTAGGATTATCAACTAAGGCTTTCATAACTTCCTTTTCAGCTAAACCTGCTCCTAAACCAATCAATTTAGCTTCTTGAAAAGTTATCAAGTCATCAGGAGAATGTGAATCTGTATCTACAATTAAATCTGCACCAACTTCAACTCCAATTTTTGCTACATGCCCATTACTTAAAGAATGTCCTCTTCTTCCACTTATCTCTAAAGTAACATTATTTTTCTTAGCTATTTCAACTTCTTCTTCAGTTATTAGACCTGGATGAGCCAATATATCAACATCACCACATTCAACAGCCACAAAATTTGTTCCTTTGATCACTGGTTCAGCAAGAGTCTCGCCATGAACAACAACTATTTTAGCTCCAAGATTTCTTGCTCTATCAGCCAACTTACTTATTACTTCAACAGGAGCATGAGTAATTTCTGCCCCAGGAAGTACATTTATATCCCAATTATCGTTAATATCTTCAATAGCACCTATTAAATTAGGAATAGTTTCAATATTTGATGAATCAATGTGATCTGTAATAGCTATTGTATCATGATCTAATACATGGGCTCTTCTTGCTAACTCAGATGGTAAAAGTTCACCATCACTAAATAAGCTGTGCATGTGTAAATCAATTCTCTTATCCAAACTTATCTCATCCATTAATATATTATTTCATATAATACTTAGGATATATTTTAATTTAATATAAATTTTTCGTAAACTATATGCAATTAAAAATACAAAATTTAGGTAGTGTAAATTATTCACATGATGGAACCTAATTTTTTAATTATTTGATATTTTTTCACTACTTCCATTCCTCTTTTTATTACTAATCAATCCATCGTTTAACATGTAAAAATGATTCAAACATGTTATTTTCTCTCGATGGTTATTTTAATAATTTCTTTACTTCTTGATAGTTTTTTAAGCTATTTTAGATGAGATAGAATCCTTACAAATAAAAGATGTGGATTTAGATGAAATTGTATCCAATGTTAAAAAGAGTAGTGACAGAGAACTTAAAATAGCTATTAAAAACATAGATATTGATGGTAATGAAGTTCTTGACCTTCTCAACAATGCAATGCCACCAAAAATTGAAAAAATATTCGATGAAATCATTACTAAAGGGAAAAAAACCATAAAAGAATTAAGTGGAGTTGATTTTGATCCATTCCTAAAAACATATCCATTACAGATTGATGACGAGGAAATGAAAAGAATAAAAAGATTACAATCATCAAAAACCGAGAATGAATTGTTTGATAAAAAAATTAATGGATCTAAACAATTGTTTAATCTAAAAGAAGTGGTTGAAGAGGAGATTAAAGAAATACTAAAATTCGATTTTGAGTTTAGTCTAGGATGTTTCGCCTATGAATACAACTTAAATCCATTTAAAATATCGGACAACTTTAAATTGAATGAAATTCTACATTTAAACTTAGCTCTTGAAAAAGATGATTATATTCAAAGAATCAACTATAATCTAAGCTATCCAGAAACTGTGGTTTTACTCAATAGTGCAAATAGTGGTGGTAAAACCACACTATTAGAGACAATATCTCAAATCTCAATCATGGCACAAATAGGACTACCAATATCTGGAAGAGACTGCGAAATTAAGTTGTTAGATGAAATATACCATTTCTCTAAAAAACGTTCACTTGATGCTGGAGCATTCGAATCATTTTTAAATGTTTTTATCCCAGTTGTCACAACAAATGATGAAAAATTAGTCCTTTTAGATGAATTAGAAGGAATAACAGAATTAGAAGCAGCTGTTAAAATTATATCAAGTTTTATAGACATGATTAAAGATTCAAACTCCTATGGTATTATTGTAACTCACATGGCTAAAGAATTAATGAAATATACTGATGTAAGAGTTGATGGTATTGAAGCCAAAGGTTTAGATGAAAATTACAATTTAATAGTTGATAGAACACCTAAAATGAATTTTTTGGCTAAAAGTACACCAGAACTTATTTTAAAGAGAATCCATGAAAATTCAGAAGGTAAGTTAAAAGAAGTCTATGGTGAAATCCTAAAAAAATTCTAAGTCAACAGCCCACAATCATGATTTGGATTGATTTATAAAAGAGGGATTGCTTAAAAATTATTTAAATAAGGAATGTAAAGACTATGGTAAGATTAAAAAAGGTAATGTGGTAGGTAATGGTTACTTATAAAAACAAAAATGGTACTCTTTAAATATGTTTGTAGAACATGCTCTAAAAGTCTTCAAATGCAATACATAATATTACATAACTTAAGAACCAAAGGTGTTGACGAAAAGAAATTGTTTTTCTAGCTCTAAAAATGCTTTTAAAAGACAAGAATCTTAGATCAGTAGCCGAAGTTATAGAAGTTAAAGTTGATACTGTACGTAGATGGTTAAAAGTTTCAGCAGAACATTGAGAAAATTAACAAAGTTTTAATGAAAGACATAAATGTT
>JAISZW010000191.1 GCA_031284445.1 Candidatus Methanovirga basalitermitum
CTTGTCCAACTTTTTCATACTGGTTTATAATATATACATGGGTAAGATTAGAATAACTGATGCAAAAGTTAATAAAAAATTAATTGGTGATGAAGTTACATACCAAAAAGTTTCTGCCAATAAAGTTAATCCAACAAAAGGTGGTAAGAGTGGAGGGAGAGGAAATGGCGGTAACAAAAAACCAAAACAACCTTCTCTTAAAGATATAGTATTGCAGTTTATTGTAAAACAAGAAGCATTTAACAGTGAAGTTGTTTCTTTTATTAAAAATCAAGAGCAGTTTAATAATGAACAAAGAGAATTTAATATAAGAATAGAAACTAAAGTTAGTAATTTGGATGATAAATTAGATAACGTCATTAAATTAAACAATTTAAAATCATAGTAAATCTATTGATTTATAATTTATATATGGCTATAACGGCAAAAAAGATGAATAGAACAAATGGTATGGGAAGAACAACACATGGAGATGGTACAGGCGGAGGAAAAAAACATTCTAGAAAACCAAAACAACCATCATTTAAAGATGTAGTATTGCAGTTTATTGGGGAGCAAAGACAATTTAATGCGAAACAAGAGCAGTTTAATAAGAAACAGGAACAAGTAAATGAAGAGCACAGAGAAGCAATCATACAATTAAACGGTAAAGTTGATAAAATTGATGAAAAACTTAATAATGTGATTGAATTAAATAATTTAAAATCATAGTAAATCTTTTTTACTCGCTTAGTTCTAAAATATAATATTTTTATGGGTGGTCTTTTTAGATATAATTATGAGTTTTCCCTATTGAAGGTACTTAAGCAAAAAAAAATTTGAATTTTAGGTGCTACTTATATTTTTTTTGTTTTATTATTTTTAGTAATTATTCCTGTAGCCATTGGTCGATCATATAAACTTCTATGAAATAATAATTTAGGTAATGGGGAAATGTTTTTGATGTATATTGGGTGTATCTTTATTGCTATAGTAGTATGTGAAATATATAAAACTGATATTGACAATGGAACTGAATTGTTATTGTGTTCAAAGCCACTTACAAGAATGAAGCAATGTTTTACTAAACTATTTGTGTTTTTAACATTTATTTTTGTCTTTTCACTTTTAACTGTTGTTTGTGCGCTTTTAGCATATGCATTTGGCAGTATTGATGGGATAGAATGTTTATGGTTATCACTTTCTATTTATATTAGTAGTTGTGTAATGTTTTTACTCTTCGGGTTTATTGCATGTTTTACATGCATGTATCTTAACAAAGTTTGAACATGTTTAGTGAATGTTATCTTAGTAACAGTATTTTCAGTATTTTCTATTTGTAATACTATTACAATTTATTCCCCGACCCAACATTTAACTTCTGGTCAGAACTATTCTCTTGGTTCTAGCAAAACACTTGGCTATGGAGAGAATGGATTTGTCGAAAATAATTCTGGATTTATTACGAACGTTAAATATGATGATTATTTTGGTGAACCTACGTTAGTTTTATCTGGCCAATATGCTAATAACCCATATGATAGTTTAAATTCCTCGACAGTCCCAGATTTATATATTAACATTGGACAAAATGACGGACAAATCTTTTCAATTAATGATGCAAAAAAAATTTGAGAGAATGCCAATAAAAAATCTAAAAGTAAAATCGCTAACCAATTTGATTTGATGCAACAATTTACACTAATGAATAATTCATTTGGACTAGAAGATGAAACAGTACACTCTAATGCTAGTAGTTTTGGCAGTAAATCTCAATTTTATCAATATAACATTGATGACAATATTTTAAGCGATAAAAATTTCCATTCACCATTATTTTTTGTTAATGGAAGTGTAGATACTACCACATCACCTTTGCTTAATAATCCTATTGGTTGAATTATAAGCAATTTATTAAGCCAATCAATTATTACATTAGGTAATGCAAGCAATTATCAACTTGGTATCGATATATCACAATTTACCAATAATTCAGTCAATAACTTTGACATTGCACAAGGTAATTTTAAAAATAAAACCGGTAACTCATACAAAAAAAGTTTCAATGAAAAATCTTTATGACCAACCGAGGAAGAACAAGCAGATTTCAAAAAAATTACGCAAACAATTTTTGATAATTTTTTAAAAGATAATAAACTTATTTTAGCCAACGGTAAGCAAATTGGCGGATACGGCGGAAACAAATGAATTGATACGGGAGCTAATGCATTAAGTTATGATATAAATGATTTTCCTACTCCCCAACCCGCTACCACTAACCAAAATTTATGGTCAGGATGATTTGAATATAAACCTGTTTTGGACACAAATGATACACCATATACAGATGGAGTTGTCATTCATAATTTCTATGATTATATACATTACTTATTACTAAAATCACCACACATTAATGCAATTGTTAATGATGATTGTAATAAATTACTAACAGAAGTTTTAAAATTTAAATTTTATTTATTTTGGAATTTAATATATGACACTCCACGATTCACTGGACAGGCTCAACCATGGAAAATTAATGATATTAATAATAATATTTTAAATAATAAATTTCTTTTGCCTGTTGATCGTACCGAATCTACAACGCCAAGTGATACGCCTGACTCATATAGCAATGGTACGGTTATTATGCCATACTATGACCAAACAAATGGTAATGGCGATTATAGTGAAAATTTTGCAAATTATTATAGTACTAACCCTATAGCTCAATTTAATCTTACAGAAACTACAATCAACCCATATTATGGGTGAACAAAGGAAAATGGCGGGAATATCTCATTGGCCCGTTCTATATTAGGCAGTTATTGTACAAATATCGAAGAACACGGATATGACAATGCCACTTTAAAGAATGAATCTGATCCAACACAAAACCCTGCGATATTAGCCAGAAGATATTTTGGTTCATTAATTACTAATACTCAAAATTTATTCATTCAATATGAGAGATTAAATTTTAATTATACCGTATCTCCTAATGTAAATTCATATTTTTATTTTATTGAATGGCTATTTTACTCTATAATTTTAGGGATAGGGATGTTTATTACATATTATCGAAAGGATTTTAAATAATGAAAAATATTAAATTTTTAGAAAAAGATATAGAAGTATTTAACAAAATGAAAGTGAAGCCACTTTTATTTGTGAAGGACTTAACTAAAAAATATCCTGGAAGAAAATCTCCAGCGATTCAAAATATTTCATTGAATGTCTACCATGGTGAGTTTCATGCATTTATTGGAGCTAATGGTGCCGGAAAAACTACGACAATTAAATCATTAATTGGTGCGTATGCAAATTGAAGCGGCACAGTATTGATAGATGGCATTAAAAATAATAAAGAAGATGCAAAATTAAAATTAGGTTATATCCCTGAGAATGCACGGTTCCCTGATAAATTTTCTGCCATAAGTTATTTAATATGGATGGGTAAACTATCTGGTTT
>JAISZW010000139.1 GCA_031284445.1 Candidatus Methanovirga basalitermitum
ATATTTTTTGAATAATGCATTTCTTATGGATGATATTATAGTAAATTAAAGGATTTGAAGGATTTTCAATTTTTTTCAAAAATCAAAAAAACTCCACACTTTTTTACACCCTCCATATACTTTTAATATTCATAAGATGCTGTTGCACAATTCAAATATTCAAATTTTAAATTATTTAATAAAAATAATATAATCTTAAATCTAATTAGATAATTATTCTCTAATTAGATATATTATCGCTGAAAGATTTATTGATTTTTCTTTACATCAACTGGTAATACACCTTTCTCAAGTTCTAACATTGCAATATCTATTGGATCTTTAGAGCTTCCAATTTTAACCTTAGGTTTTGCACCCATAGAAATTTGAATAGATCTAGCACCAAGAATTCTTGCCTTTTCAAACCTTGTTAACTTATCACTCACTTTATCTCTCTCCTTTTAGGTATATTAGTCTAAAATGATCACTCATCTTGATACTCCACAACTTTTAGAAGTTTATAGATTCTTTTACTATGTTAAGATATTTTTACTAATTAAAGTATGAACTTAAAAATTATAATACATGATTACAACTATTTCCAAACTTCAACATGAGTTATAAACATTCGCCTACAACAATACCTTTTAATATTCATATCATCAAAAACATCTTGTGGGGTTTCACCTTCAGCCTTTCTTGCTTGAAATTCTTCAAAATATGCTGAAACTGGCTTCCCACAACTCATACACCTTATTGGAATCATTTTTATATCCTCACTAATTTTTATTTAATTGCTGTCATTATTTGGAACCATTAGATAAAAAAAATAATTGTCAGTTAAATAATTGATGCTAATACCCTCATATTTAAAGATACAATTTGGACAAAATCATGCTTAGTAAAAACATTATGATAGGTCCACAAAAACCAATAACATACTTTAGCCAATTATTTGTTGATTTAATATCTCCATAATCAATTCTCATATCAGTAGTATACTTAATAAGATCCTTAAATTCTTCATTCAAAGACATTCTACTTTTAGTTAAATCGTTGATATCCTTTTCAATATGTTTAAATGATTATCCCCAATTACTTCAATATGAGATTTAACATCAGATAAATCTTTCTCAACCTTTAAACGATTATCCCCAATTACTTCAATATGAGATTTAACATTAGATAAATCTTTCTCAACATTGTTAAATTTTTCTAAAACAATTTCTTGAAACTCTTCTTGATTCAAGATACTCACCTACTCTAAAAAATATTTCACATATTGATAAGTCAATATAAATACTGATGTCAAAATAATTGTTAGACAAACCCCATATATAAATTAAAGTATTCTAATCCAATTAATTATCAATTTTTATATTAATTCTTTACTAAATTTTAATAATATTAAATTTAATTATATTAATATTTATAATTTAAAACCTATAATAAAGGTTAATATCGAATTCAGAAGACCTGATTTTGGGCTAAAATAATTGAAATATCACTAATTATCCAAAACTGACTGTTAAATAGTTATAATAATTATTATCAACAATACTATTAAAAGTCTCTACAATAGAATCTTAATAAGAATTATCTGTAACTCTTTTGTTTTCTGGCACGAGCTCCAGGACCACCATATTTTTTAGGTTCTGAACGCCTTGGATCACCCACCAACATCGTCCTATCATATTGTATGTATTTTTCTTTAAGATCCAAATCCTGTGTCCATTGAACTAAGCCTTTAGCAATGACCATACGGGCAGCTTCAGCTTGTCCCATTACTCCACCACCAAAAACCTTAACATTAAAATCTAAATTATCTACAATATCTCCAGCTAATATCAAAGGTTCCTCTAATTTCATTCTTGCTAACTCTGGAGAGTATAACTCAATTGGGGATTTATTAATTCTAACTCTTCCTTTACCTTCCTTAACAGTTCCTCTTGCAATAGCTGTTTTTCTTTTCCCACTTGTATGAATAACTTTCTTCATAGTTTTCACTCCAACAAATTAAAATTTAGCACCTAAAAGCTTTGAAACTTCAGCTAATACAATACCTTTTTTAATATTTTTATATCGTGCTTGAGGTATATTAGAAGCTTCTGCTTCTCTAAATTCTCTTGGAATACCAACAAAAGTTTTTAAACCCTTATAAGCACTTCTTCCTTTAGATTTTTTATAAGGCAACATTCCTCTAACAGTCCTTCTAAATATATCATCAGGTCTTCTTGGGTATTTAGGTCCTAAATCACGAGGATTAGAAATGCTCGCTCTATCAACTCTCTGTTTATATTTAGCATAGATCCAATCTTTAGATCCTGTAATCATAATCTTCTCAGCATTTAAAACAATTATTTCTTCACCTTCAAGAAGTTTTTTGCTGATTACACTCGCCAATCTACCTAACACATGACCTTCTCCATCGATAATCACAATAACACCTACCCTAATTAAAACTATTCTAATATCCTAATATTACTTCCCTTAGGATTTATTTCCATTATATCTCTAATGGATATGCATTCTCCACCAATACTTTCAATTTTCTCTTTAGCAGTTTCTGAAAAATTTAAAGCTACAACTTTAACTTTATGATCTAAAATTCCACTTGCTAAAACTTTACCTGGTATTAAAACAGTTTCATCATCAGTAGAAAACCTATTAATTTTGGATAAGTTAACTTCTGCTCTCCTACGAGTTGCTCTTTCAAGTCTCTTAGCAACATCTTTCCAAATAGCCGAACCTTCAATCGCATATTTATCCTTAAGAGTCCTTACAAGTTCAACAAAATTAGGATTAGTTTTATTAATTCGTTTTCCCATTAATTATTCCTCCTCTAAAATTCAATAAATTTATCAGCTTTACTATTTAAAACATCACAAGCACTTAATAAAACTTCTTTAGGAGTCATTGATCCATCAGTCTCAATTTTAAAGATAATTTTATTCTCTTCATAATCCACATCAACAGCATCATTTCCACTTGCTCTTACACATGCTTTACATAATGTGCAATCTTCAATATTTTGGACTTTAGGCTTTTTAGTCTTTTTACTTAAATTTAAAATATTGTTTGGACATGCTTCAACAACATCATTAGACAATTCCTTTTCATTATTAAAAGTTATTACAGGATACTGTTTATATGTGCATAGAGTAGTAGGCATCCATTTAGCATGGTCTTTACCTTTACCTACAATAGCTACTGCTTCAAGTTCAATTTCTTGATTCTCTTTAAGCTTCAAAATAGGTATTGTATCATAGACAGGTTTTATTTCTGGGTCATTGGAATGTAAATCCTTAGAATAAACAACTCCAGGAGTATTTTTAGTCAAAGTGAAAGAAACACTACATTTAGAACAATATCCCTCTGTATTATCTACATCATCCTTACAATCACAATCTTCATTAGGAATTAAAGATTCAATAGCTTCAAAATTAGATATTATCGGGATTAAACCTAAACGATGAGCTAAAACTTCATTAAACATGACTGAATCGTTTTTAATAATATTTACATATTCAATAGCTATTTTAGGAACTTCCATCATACTAATCCTACGTATAGCATTGGCAAATGCCACATCTACATCGCTAAGAATAAAAATCATTTCATCTTCATTTTTCTCTTTGACTTCAATTTCCATCATATATCATTTCCATTAGACTTGTGTTAAATACAAAATACTTACAACCTTCTTCCTCTTTTACCACCAGATCTCCCAGTACCATCATGAGGAACAGGAGTTGAATCTTCAATTTTCCCAATTCTAATTCCAGCACGAGCCAAAGCACGAATAGTTGCTTGAGCACCAGGTCCTGGACTTCTTGGTCCGTTTCCTCCAGGAGCTCTCACTTTTATGTGCAAACCAACAAAGCCCTTTTCTTTAGCATCATCAGCTGCTCGAGTAGCCGCTTCCATAGCAGCGAAAGGAGATGATTCTTGCCTATCAGCACGAACAACCCTTCCACCAGACCATTGAGAAACTGTTTCTGCACCAGTAATATCCGTAACAGTTATAATAGTATTATTAAAGGATGAATAAATATTAGCTATTCCCCATTTCTCGTTTTTTGCCATACAAACACCTTTTAGTTAGTTTTTTTGTTATCAGTATTAGTAACATTATTTTCTCTAACTTGTTTAGTTACTGGAGAAGATGGATAGAAATCAATGAATTCTTCCTCTCCTCTTTTAACCATATAACTTGGAGAGTCAATTTTTTTCCCGTTCATTGCTATATGTCCATGAACAACGAACATTCTTGCTTCTTTAGCTGTTCGGGCTAAACCTTTACTATGAACAATAGTTTGTAATCTTCTTCTTAAAATATCCTCAACAGTTAAATTAAGAATATCTTCTAAATTAGCACTTTCTTCAAGAACACCAATTCTATTTAAATGTCCTAATAGTTTAGTTTTCTCATCATTCTGATCAGCAGAAAACCCAAGAAGGTATCTTGCATCTCTACCAAATCTTCTAATACTGGTATCGACCTTCCAAATCTCCTTCTTACTTTTTAACCCATACTTAAACATTAATTTGTTTTCTTCTTTAATTCTTTCAGCATTCCAAGGATGAGGTGGAGTATTATACTTTTTCCTTGCTTTTCTTGGATGTCCCATAAACAATTCTCCTTAATAAGTTCTATAAAAATTAGATAAGAATAATTTTAATTAAAAAATCAGTTATTAATCTCAAGGATAATAATTTCATGTAAAAATATTCATGAAATAAATTATAAAAAAATTAGCTATTAATTAATAAAAATAGTAGATAATAATCATTAATTAATAAAATTAACCATTAATTATCCTCTTCTACGTCTTACACCTACAGATGAACCTTTTCTAAAAGTAGATTTAGTTCTTTGACCCCTAACAGGTAACCCAACTTCATGTCTTCTTCCTTTATAACTTCGAGTCTTTCTCATTCTATTTAAGTCATCTCTTAAGCTCATGACAAGATCAGGTTCTATTAAATGAACGGTTTCACCAGTAGTATACTCTTCACGTCTATTTAACATCCAATCAGGAATATTAAATTTCTTAGGATCTTTTAATATATTTTCAATTTTTACAATATCATCATCAGAGATGTATCCAATTTTTGAATCTAAATCAAACCCCAAAGCAATTCCTATAGTTCTTGATAAAGATAATCCAACGCCTTTAATGTCTGTTAAACCATGCTTAATGGTTTTATTTCCATTGACATCCTTTCTTGAAATACGCACCAAATGTTTAAATTCGTCTTCCATTAAAATAACCTCCATTAGAGAGCAAACCTGCAAAGACAAGCAGATTCGAATGTTTAATAGACAAAATCTAAAAAACACAGCTTTACAATTATAAATTATTATAATTTATCCAAGTAATTATAATTTATCCAATTAATAATGACTGAAAATCAATATATACTGTTGATGTTGATTAGTAACAAGATCAACTGGATAGTACGCCGGGACTGGGATTTGAACCCAGGCGAGGACAATCCTCACAAGATTTCCAGTCTTGCGCCTTACCAAGCTAGACTATCCCGGCAATAGATTGTAATCATGATAATTCATAGCATAAAAGTATTTGTCTAACATACTATATAAACATTAACAAAAATTCCCAATCATTACATCTATAGGGTGTTAGAAATTAAGTGAATTTCCAAGCATTATACGTGCTTATTTCATATCATAAGTCATTTTATACATCTTTAAATCTAAAAATACATCGTAATTAGTCATGAAAATAAAAATAAATCGGTATTAACTATTAATACTTGAATACAAGACCATATAAATCAGTTAAATCTTGGACAAAATTTAGATAGATTTTTAAGGGCTTTTATTCTGATAATAGCAGTTAAAATTGTATAATATCAATGAATAGAATTATTAAAGCTTTAAAATAAAGAAAACTTCGTTTTATTCGCAAAGTGAATTTAGGAAAATCTTTGATTTTCCGTTTCTAACTTAAAACAAGTTTTAAGTAAA
>JAISZW010000195.1 GCA_031284445.1 Candidatus Methanovirga basalitermitum
GGAGGATTAGGCATCCTCCTCATCAAAAAAAGTGTAGATAAGATTAGTTATCAGTTTAAAGACAACCAAAATATTTTAACCATAGAGAAAAACATAAAAGATGAATAAATTAAGTTTTGGAATTAAGTTTTGGTCATGAGTGTAGACTCTGTCAAAAATTCGGACGATAACAATTGTTATTAACCAAAGATTATTAATAAAAAGATGTGTGTTAGTGTCGCACAATTATTTTTCTATGTCTTCTGAAAATGCTTAGTTTTATATATAACAAAGCACAATATTATAACATAGAAAAATAAAAATTAATCAACTGGTGGAATATGACAATTTTATCATACAATAAGGATATGGAGTTTTTAGCTAAAAAAACTAAGAGACTATGTTAACCCAAATGACAACTGTCTATTAGTGGAAAAAGTCATAGAATACTTAAAAACAACTCCAAAATACAGAGAAGAATACAGGAAATATAAAGGAACATAAGTTCAAGGATGGTCAGCATACTTTTGACATGGATATGAATGATAACTATCATAAATAGCTGTGTGCTTATATGATGGTATCAGTAGCTCGTAAGTTAGCAAGGGCGATAGAAAGAGATGTTGCATATATCTATTTAACAGGGCATAGAATAGTGCATCATAGTACTATAAGTCGTTGAAATGAACATGAGGATTTGATAAGAGAAGTTTTTTTGAAACTACAATAAGAGTTGGCTAAAGAAGCTGGTATGCTGAATTTGAGTCTGTATATGCTGTTGATGGTTCTAAATATAAAAGCTAATGCATTATTAAACAAGAAAAATAGTTGCAAAAGAAGAGTTTAGGTGAAGATGCATTAGACAGATTATTTAATGCGAATAAAGAAGATGATGAAATATACGGCAAAAAACGATGGAGACACTAAAATGAACACCTTAAAAGTAAAGAACAGATTAATGAAACATCTTAAAAAGCAAACGAATGAACAATGGAATAAATGATTATGGATTTTGAAAAGCATGGAAACTCTCCAGAAGAGAAAGTGAATGAATGCTATTGAAGAGTCTAAAGGATAATAATGTTAAAACTGTGAGTTACTACTGATAAAGAATCTCGTCTAAATGAAATCCCAATAATCAAGCAGGTTTTTTTCTGAATCATGCATCTATTTGATGGAAATCATTTTCATGTATAGCATTTAGATGTTAATAATGATTCACATGACTATAATTCATTCATACCTACCTATAACAGGCTAATGAGAATGTTGGTGGGTTAACTACCGATTGTACGGTTTTAGCAGATAATGAATTACTCAGGTAGTGAAAATATGAACATGTTGTGAGGATAATAATATTGATGCATATATTCAAAGCAACGAAGAAAACACTAAGTATATAATAAAAAAACCAATACCAGAATCCTCAACACTCAATTTCTATTGAAAAAACAGATCAAGGATTTTAGATGTCCAGTAGGAGAATTACTAACACATAAAAATGAACAACACCAAAAACAAATAGAAACATAATACTACACAACTAAATGTCTGACTTGTGAATTTAAAGACAAATGTGTGCCTAAAAGGTAAGTAAATATCGAAGACTATTACAATAAATTCACAACAACAGAAAAATGATGGAAAAGATGAATACGGAGGAAGGGAAACTGAAATACAGTAGAAGAATGAGAATGGTAGAGCACACACATGGACATGACAAACACAATTTAAACGGTAGAATGGTGGATCATCGGATTAGAGAAAATAAAGACAGAAAAAGAATTAAATGCTATAAACTATAACATGAATAGATATGGCTACTCAGCAAACAAAAAAATGCTATGGAAGATGATTCTTTGGGGTCTGTTAAGTCATTTACAACTGACACTTCCACGAACCTTATGATGAGATTAAATATGTATGATAATTTATGATAGTTCAACCATAACTATGTTGAATATTGAAAGCTCTATTAAAAGGTGAATCTGTAATTACATAGGTAGGGTTTTTTACTTTCATTTTTAAACTTTATTATGTGTATAAATTTATATTATGTGTGTAAAATTGTCTTTAGTGAGGTTGGTATAAGTTGTTTGCAGGTTTTCGTGAACAAATTGTGCAACATCAACTCATTGAGAAAAATTTCCATAGAATCCACCAAAGAAGAATTAATAAATAAAATATATAAAAAAAACCCAAGATCAAGACTTAACAAAAGAAGAATTGAATAAAAAATTGCAAAAATTGCTTGAAAACGAAAAAATAAAAGATAAACGGCAAATGACAGCACTCAAATCTCAAAACTTCATTTCAAATTGTCAAAAAGTATTATGTAACATCTTTCAATGAAAAAACCTTAAAGAATACAGTTGCTCTTAAAAATTTATTTAAAAACGAAAATAAATTGGATGAAAAGTTCAAAAATTGTTTTAAGGATGAAAAGAAGATTGTAATCGTTTTAGATAATTTTTCTGCACATGTTGCATATTTAGTTTAGATTAGTAGCTAAATTTTTGAATATGAAGTTAATTTTCCTACCTCGTTTATTCATCTCACTTAAATCCTATTGAGCAGTTATGGAGAACTATTAAATTAGAGCTTTATACTAAATTTATCAAAAGTGAAGAGTTTTTAATGGAAAGATTCACACAATTATTATTATGAAATAGTCGATCGACCCTCTTTCACAGGAAAATGGGTAGATGAGTATATTGCAAAAAATTAGGTATTATACTATAACACATACTTATAAATTATAACATGAATAGATATGGCTACTCAGCAAACAAAAAATGCTATAGAAGAGGATTCTTTGTTATTAAGTCATTTACAACTGACACTTCCACGAACCTTATGATGAGATTAAATAGGTATGATAATTTATGATAGTTCAACCATAACTATGTTGAATATTGAAAGCTCTATAAAAGGTGAATCTGTAATTACATAGGTAGGGTTTTTTACTTTCATTTTTAAATTTATATTATGTGTATAGATATTTATTATGTGTGTAAAATTGTCTTTAGTGAGGTTGGTATAAGTTGTTTGCAGGTTTTCGTGAACAAATTGTGCAACATCAATTTATTGAACTTGTTCAATTAGAAAATCTGCGATTTTCTTTATTTTGTTAAAATGATTGTACAGCAGATTCTCTGGCAAAAAGAATGAAAGAATAAAAGGTCAAATCAATGAATGATTTAAAAAATGTTTATAAGAAATATGAAAGTCGTGAAGAGGGATTAACTAATTCAGAAGTAATTGAACGGCTTAAGATTTATGGTACTAATGAACTAATTGAAGACAAGAAGGATTCTCCTTTGAAAATTTTTTTAATGCAATTTATGGATCTACTCATCCTTCTTCTCATAGTTGCTGCTACTGCAGCATATTTTATTGGAGATATAATTGATTCTACAGTAATTTTAATTGTTGTTCTTTTAAATGGAACCATTGGTTTTATACAGGAATACAGATCTGAAAAGGCAATGGAGAAATTAAAATCACTTGTAACAACAGAAGCGATTGTTAAAAGAGATGGACAAATTCAAAAAATTGTTGGAACTCAAATCACAATTGGTGATCTTGTTTTCATTGAAGAAGGAGATAAGATCCCCGCTGACTTAATTATTATCGATGCATCTGATTTGAAAATAGATGAATCTTCTTTAACTGGTGAATCTTTTCCTGTAACAAAGGATATTAAAGACATTGATTTATTAAATGTTGATAAGGATTCTCATGATGATAATATGAGAAAAGCCATTGCTTATATGGATTCCAACATCATATCTGGTCGTGGAACTGGGATTGTAATAGCTACTGGAATGAACACATCTATTGGAAAAATCGCTCAAATGATAAACGAAAAAAAAGATGAAACAACTCCACTTCAAAAGAAAATAAGATCTTTAAGTAAAACTCTTAGTTTAATAGCTATTGTTGTTTGTGTTATTGTTTTCATTCTTCAATTTCTAAAAGGAAGTTCAATAGTCGAAACATTCATGACAGCTGTTTCTCTTGCTGTTGCAGCTATTCCTGAAGGTCTTCCAGCTACTTTAACATTGACTTTAGCATTAAGCATGCAAAGAATGGCTAAATCTAATGCAATTGTAAAAAAATTATTATCAATCGAAACTCTTGGTTCATGTACAGTTGTTTGTACTGATAAGACAGGAACATTGACATTGAATAAAATGAAGGTTAGAGAGACAAAAATCACGAATCCTAATAGATCTTATGAAATAGCTACTTTATGTAACAATGCGATTATTAAAGATGGAAAAAGTATTGGTGATCCAACTGATGTAGCTGTATTAAATTATGGATTAAACAATGGTTATAAAAAATTAGAGCTTGAAAAAATCTACCCTCGTATAAAAGAACACTCATTAGATAGTGTTAGAAAAAGAATGACAACAATTCACAAAACAGGAGAAAAACTATACATTGTCAGTAAAGGTGCACCAGAAATAATTTTAGAAAGATCTAAATATGTTGACAACGATGGAACTATAAAAGCTCTTAGTAATGAAGATAGAAGTAGAATAATTAAAAACATTGAAGAAATGACTGATGATGCTCTTAGAGTTCTAAGTCTTGCCTATAGAGAAGTAGATAGCAACTTCAATGTTGATGATCCTGACTTAGTTGAATCTGATTTAATATTTGTTGGTTTACTTGGAATCATGGATCTTCCAAGAAAAGAAGCGAAAAATGCGGTTACATCATGTAAAACAGCTAAGATAAAAGTTGTAATGATTACAGGAGACCATAAATCTACTGCTTCATCTATTGCAAGAGAAATTGGTATATTAAATAAAGGTAAGGTTTTAACTGGCCATGATCTTGATGAACTTTCTCAAGAAGAATTTAATAGTATTGTCGAAGATGTTGAAGTTTATGCACGAGTCTTTCCTGAACAGAAAGTTAGAATTGTTGAGGCATTACAAAAACATGATAATATTGTTTCAATGACAGGTGACGGTGTCAATGATGCTCCTGCACTCAAAAAAGCATCTATTGGTGTGGGAATGGGTAGTGGAACAGATGTTTCCAAAGAATCTGCTGATATGATAATCCAAGATGACAACTTCGCAACAATAGTCGAAGCCATTAAAGAAGGAAGAAAGATATTTGACAACATTAAAAGGTTCGTGAAGTTTCAAGTCTCCACGAATATTGGGGCTATTCTAACAATTGTTTTATCTTCAATTTTAAATTTACCAATTCCATTTAATCCTATTCAAATTTTATGGATTAATATTATGATGGATGGACCTCCAGCTCAATCTTTAGGTATGGAAGGTGCTGAAAGAAATATAATGAATAGAAAACCAGCTAAAGGAGATATTCTATCAAAAAATAATCTAATCAAAGTGGTTATTGCTGGGGTTGTGATGACAATAGGAACCTTACTTTTATTTGTTTATGAATTAAACTCCCAAAAAGATGAGAAAGTAGCTATCACCATGGCATTTACTATTTTTGTGATTTATCAAATATTTAATGCTATTAACAACAGAGCAGATTCAAATGAGAAAAACAACTTCTTTTGGACAGCTATTTTATTATCATTCTCATTACAATTACTGATCATTTACATACCATTCTTACAAGAGATATTTAAAACGGCAGGAATAGAAATATTTGATTGGATATTAATATTAATCGTATCATCCACTATTCTAATATCTGAAAAAGTATGTTCCCACATACTAAAATAAGCTTAATAAAAATAAATTATAATATATAATATCCACTAATTTAAAGAGTTAATATTAATTTAAAAAATATGATAAACATACCATTTACCACTATAATACACAAAAGGTGATTTAATGAGAGTGTTATTAATTCATTCAGACTATTTAAAGTATCAAACTAAAAATAAAACTAAAATAGCTGAAGAAATTGAAAAAACTAGAAAAAATGGCTTTTTTCAGGAATCTTTAGTAGTATTTTCAGCTGTTGAGAAAGAAGACGAAAAAAATATCGAAAATGTTGTAGAGAATGTATTCAACGAAATAAAAGATATATACAAAAAAGTAAACCCAAACAATATTGTCCTTTATCCTTATGCACATTTATCCTCATCATTGAGTTCTCCTAAAATAGCGATTGAAGTACTTAAAAAAATCGAGGATAAGTTTAAGAAAGAAGGATATGATATTCATAGAGTACCATTTGGTTGGTATAAATCTTTTGAACTCTCATGTAAGGGTCATCCATTATCTGAGCTATCAAGAACTCTTGGTTCAAAATATTATAGTAATGAAGAGAGTAAAGATTTAATTAAAGAAAAATCACAATTTTTAATCCTTGAAAAAAACGGTAAACTAACAGTTCCAGAGGATTATAATTTCTCAAATAACGATCTCAAAAATCTTATGGAATACGAGCTTGGAAACAGTCAGTCTACTGGTGAAGAACCACCTCATGTAAAGTTAATGAAAGAAAAAGAGTTGTGTGACTATGAAAGTGCAGCAGATGTTGGTCATTTAAAATGGTTTCCAAAGGGTAAACTAATTAGAGACCTAATATCTGACTATGTATATGATTTGGTAGTTGAAAATGGTGCAATGCCAATTGAAACACCTGTAATGTATGACTTATCTAATGATGCAATAAGAGAACATGCAGAAAAATTTGGTGAAAGACAATATAAGATTCAAGCAAAGAAAGAATTAATGCTTAGATTTGCATGTTGTTTTGGAGCATTTAAATTACTAACAGCTTCTTTTTTAACTTGGAAAAACCTTCCTGTAAAAATATATGAACTATCCACATATAGCTTTAGATTTGAAAAAAGAGGAGAAGTAATTGGTCTTAAACGTTTAAGAGGATTTACAATGCCTGATTGGCATACAGCATGTACTAACATTAATCAAACCTTAAAAGAATTTGAAAATCAAGTGAATATTTGTCTTCAAACTGGAATAGATCTTAATGTCAATTATGAAATAATTTTCAGAGCTTCAAAAGATTTCTACGATAAAAATAAGGAGTGGATGTACTACATAGCTAACAAAATAAAAAAACCAATTATTTTAGAGTTAATTCCCAAAAGAAAACATTATTGGGTTTGTAAAATAGATTTCGCGACTATTGATGCATTAGGAAGACCTATTGAAAATCCAACCGTTCAAATTGACATCGAAAGTGGGAAAAGGTTTGGGATTAGCTACTTAGGAGAAGATGAAAAAGAACATCATCCAATAATTCTTCATTGTAGCCCAACTGGGAGTATAGAAAGAGTTATATGCAGTTTACTTGAAAAAATAGCTGTTGAAATGAGTGAAAGACCACCAATGTTTCCAGTTTGGTTATCGCCTACTCAAGTTAGAATAATTCCAATTGGTGAAAAACATCTTGAAATTTCAAATAAGTTATTTAATGAGTTATATGAACATGAAATTCGTGTTGATATTGATGATAAAGGAGATAGAATTGGTAAGAAGATAAGAAACGCTTCTAAGGAATGGATACCATACACCATAGTAATTGGAGATAGAGAACTTGAAACTAATGAATTTAATGTTTTTATCCGTTCTACTGATGAAAAAAAGAATATGAATATGTATGAACTAATTAAAGAAATCAAATCCCATTCTAAAGACTTACCATTTAGAAAGTTAACACTATCCAAAAACCTCTCAAATAGAATTAATTTTCAATGATTCTATTAGTTTAACACTTACTTTAATTTAAAATCATTTTCATTTTTGTTGTTAGGTAATATATTTATATTTTAAAGATATAGTTTTTCATGATATCAAATTTGAAAATGAAAAGTTCAATAATGAAATTTTATTAAAAACTAAAAATTTTTCTAAAACTACTATGCTTATAATAATATTTCTTTTTATAATGAATATTTCAAGTCAATGCTACTCTTAAGAATAAAATAAAACTATAGAAATTAAAGATTAAGTTAAAATCAACTAAAGGAGAATAAACTATGTACAATATCGGAGAAGCTTTAATTGGAGACGGTAATGAATTAGCCCACATCGATTTAATAATAGGAGATAAAGAAAGCCAAGCAGGTAATGCTTTTGTAAATAGTATGACCCAGTTATCTATCGGACATACCCCATTGCTTTCTGTTATTCGACCTAACTTAATGACAAAGCCGTCTACACTAATCATTCCCAAGGTAACCATTGGGAACCTTAATGATGCAAATAAAATATTTGGTCCCGCACAAACAGCTGTTGGTAGAGCTGTTGCAGACTCTGTTGAAGAAGGAATAATTCCAAAAGAAGAAGTTGAAGATTTAGTAGTACTCGTAAGTGTATTTATACATCCTGAAGCTGAAGATTATAGAAAAATATACCAATATAATTATGGTGCCACCAAATTAGCTATTAAAAGAGCTATGAATGGGTATCCATCCATTAACAAAGTATTAACTGAAAAAGATCGTGGAACTCATCCAATAATGGGATTTAAAGTAACAAGACTATGGAACCCACCGTATTTACAAATAGCATTAGATTTAGATAATATTGAAACTATGGAGAAGATAATAAATGCTATTCCAGATAGAGAAAGAATATTGCTTGAAGCAGGAACTCCATTAATTAAAAAATTCGGTGTGGGTGTTGTAGGTAAAATAAGAAAGTTGAGACCTGATGCATTCATAATAGCTGATTTAAAAACATTAGATGTTGGAAGAGTAGAAGTTACAATGGCTGCTAACGAAACAGCTGATGCAGTATGTGTATCTGGACTTGGAACAATAGAATCCATTGAAAAAGCTATTCATGAAGCACAAAAACAAGGAATATATTCTATACTTGATATGATGAATGTTGAAAATATTACAGACAAACTAAAGCAAATCAAAAATAATTTAAAACCAAATATAATTCTTTTACATAGAAATGTAGATCTCGAAACTGCAAAAACAGAAAAAGGTGAAAAATCTGAAGATAATCATGAATGGGGAGACATTAAAAATATTAAAAATATTATTGGCAGAGGTCTTGTAGCAGTAGCAGGAGGAATAACTCCTAAAAAAATTAGTTATGCCAAAAATAGTGGGGCTGACATTCTTGTTGTAGGAAGATACATAATTGGATCTAGTGATATTAGAAGATCAACTGAAGACTTTTTAGAACATCTGCCCCAAGATCCAGATACCATGAGGTTAACTCTTGATGAAGATGAAACACTTGATTAATAGAGATTAACAGTCCATAACAGCAAGTTTAAAACTTTTTTAAATAGAAACCCACACTCTTCAAATTGGGAACAAATTAATCATTCAACTAATTCTGAACAGGAATAATTAAACTTTTAATTATTCCCCATATTAATTATTGCTATTAAAAAGGAAACAAATTATTTTCTAAAAATGATGTATCACATTGGAGTAAAATCAAATTAGTCACTCCTTTACCTCTTCCACGAGAAATTTTATTTGTAGAAATAATACCCAACAGTTCCAATTGATTAATAATATCAAAAACTCTTCTATAAGTTAAATAATCTCCATTGGAAATTTTTTTATAAACTTCATATAGTTTACCTGAAGTAATTTCTTCATTTAGCTTTGTAAGATGTAAAATAGATTCTAAAACTCTCTGTTGTTGAGAAGGCAGAGTTAAAATAATATCTGCAGTAATATCATGCTCTATTTTTTCTTTTGCCTGCCTAATATTCTCTTCAGTAACAGTTAAACTATTATTCTCATCAGCAATTTCACCAGCAGTTCTTAAAAGATCAAGAGCATATCTTGCATCCCCTTCATCTTTAGCTGCTAAAGCTGCACAAAGCTTAATAACCTCATCATCAATAGATGTTTTAAAAGAGATCTTTATTCTTTCGTTTAAAATATCTTCAATTTGTCGTGCATTATATGGAGGAAATACAATCTCCTTATCTCTTAAACTACTCATAACTCTTGGTGTGATAAATCTTTTAAAGTCTATATAATTACTAATTGATAAAACAGAAACATTTTCAATTCTTGTTAAAGTGTATAAAACACCATCTCCATTTTTTTGAAGCAAAATATCTATTTCATCAAGGATTACTATCAAAATAATTTTCTTTTGAATTTTACCATTAAATAAACTTCTAAAAGAATTTAAAACCTCTGCTTTCGTCCATCCTCTCCAAGGAACATCTAATCCCAATTGTTGACATAACCTTACAATGATTTGATATTCTGTGTTATAGTCTGTGCATCTTATATATTCAATCCTTAATAAAACATCTTTATTATCCTTAGTATATTCAAGTAATTGCTGTCTAGCAAATTTAACTGCGACAGTTTTACCTGTTCCTGTTTTCCCATAAACAGTAACATCTGAAGGTGATTTATTCTTTAATATTTCACTCCAATATCTTGCAATCGATCCTATTTGACCACTCCTATGAGGTAAAGACTTAGGTAAAAATCTATGATCAAGAAAACTTTTATCAGCAAAAATAGCTGATTCTTTATCCATATCCTTAAAAATGTTCTCCATAATATCACTTAAAAAAAATAATTATTAATCAATTAATGTTCATTTATATGATAAAATTGATAGTGAAAAGTTAAATTATCAAATGTAATTTATCTAAATTGTATCTTATAAATATATTTATTATTAAAAAGGAATGATTTTATTAACAATTGACTTATTAATTCTAAAAATCATATTATTACAAAATAAACAAGAATATAAAACCTTATTATATTTAAAACAAGCCCTTAGGTTTTAAACAATTAAACATATATATTAACAAATTGTATTCACAAAAATAAAAAAAGTAGATTAAATGTAACAAAAACAGATAAAATTAGAGGTCTGTTTCAAGTGTAAAAATTTGAAAAATATGTTTATAGGTTATTTCTTTTAAACCAATAAGTTTAGGATCATTAGTTTTTTTTTTTTTTTTTTTTTTTTTCAATGCATCTATGTAATTAGCCTTTTTCCCTTCTTCTATGTCTATTATATCTCCTATAAACTGGTTTAATTCTTTTTTTGTTATGCTTTCATTTTTTATTAGTTTTATGGGATGGAGTGAAAACAGAAGGGGAAAAAAGAGAAGGAAAAATAAATAGAGTATAATTGGATAAAAGAGAGTTTTAAAACAAAAATAAAGAAAAAAGTAGTGAAAACAACAAATCATATACCATGAATTTATTTAATAGCTGAACATGGATAAACTTACAAAATGTTACACAATCCATCAAAACAGTTACAAATACAATATTTTATGAAAATTGCACCATATGCAGAATCAAATATTATAATTTAGATAAATGATTACTGAAAGAAAGCATCTGAAGAGCTTTGTTTAGACTTATCACTTTCAAACAATGATTTTGCATTTAATTTAGAAGTATGTAGTTTCTGTTATTTAAGTTTCACTATTTTATATCAGTTTATATTATGAGTATGATTATGTGAATGAGTAAATTTTAGTGGTTAAATAGAAATGTTAGATAAATGCTGAAAATAAGGATAATGAGTAAAAGAAAAAAATATAAATACTTAAGTTGACAGCATTGCAATTTTTGGTAAAATATTTATATGGAATGATAGATAAACATTTTAATGTTCATTGAATTTTCTTAGTTATTCAAATTAAGATGATAAAACTATAATTAATGTGGCATATAATAAGTTAATTAAATTATTTAAAATTAAAGGTGATAAAAATGGAGATCCCTCAACAAATACAAGACCAGATAACTAATTTTCAAAAGTTACAACAACAAGCACAAGCTGTTACTGTTCAAAAAAGAAATATAGAAATTCAAATTCAAGAAACTAAAACAGCATTTGAAGAACTTAAAAAAACTGATTCTGATGCTACGGTCTATAAAACAGCTGGAAGTTTATTAATTAAAGTTAAACAAGATGAAATGACTGAAAAACTAAAAGAAAATATAGAAACCCTTGAACTTAGAGAAAAAACAGTCTCACGCCAAGAAGAAAAGGTTTTAAATAAACTTCAAGAGATGCAAAGAACCATTCAAGAATCCATGAAAGAAGCTGGTATTCAGTAATTTATTTAAAAAGCTACTATAAATTCAAAGTACATGATGGGATAACTTCCAAATAATCTTTTTGGTGTCATCATGAAAAAACTTAAAAAATTGGATGAATGTGATTTAGATGAAATAGCTGACTTTTTATATGATGAAATTTTTAAATATATTAATTCTAAGGTACCATCTAAAGAGATTAAAGATATTGATATAAATTTTGAGATTTCATTTGAAGATAAAAATGATATTAATATTCTTGATATAAAAACTGATATATCAGCTGACTTTGATGAACTTTCAAATTATGATCTTAATCTCGTATCTGAAGCTTTTGATAATGCATTTGAACTTTTAGATGGATATTTAGATGAACATTTTAGAGGCTGATCCTATTTTTACTCATCTCCTCTAAAATTTTCTAATTCTTCCTCAATGGTATCCCAAAATTCGACTGCCCATGTCGTATCCCCATCAATAATCATATCTAATAATCTAAGTTTCCCATTTTTTAATCTAAAAAGTCTGAAATCTTTTTGAGATTTCTTTTTTTCTTTATTACAATCTAAATATAAACCATCCGAATATTCTACATCAAAATCTCCAGATTTAACAAAATCTCCAACTAAAGAATAGCCATTTTTAACTGATTTATCTAATTTTTCCACAATTTTCAACCATCCACCGTTCATTCTAAATTTAATACTTGGATCAATGGTTTTTATTTCTTTTTCCCAATTTAAAAGCATTCTTTTCATCTCAACTAAATTGTTTTTATATAAATATTTAAATTTAAGTAAATATTTTGAAAATTCTACTACAATTAAATCAATGCTGTCAACTTAAGGATTTTTGATTAAAATTTCTATTTAGAATCTTGTTTATCAAGCTTCATTTTTAATTTCAATCAAAGTTTAAAAAAATAATTTTCTTAAGTTGACAAGTATAGTACTTTTCTTAACTTTTGTAACATATCCATATCTACAATATTTATTAGAATCTCTTGAATTATGAATTAAAGACATCGATGACTTTAAAATAATTTCATTGAATGTTAAAAATGTTTGGTAAAATACTATAAATAAAAATGAATAAATTAAATAACTATTTAAAATCAAATATTTGCTTATATCTTATGGAGACACTCACAAAAAAGGTTATTTCATTTATTCAATAGCTGATTTAAAATATCTTTGGAATAATTTGTTCCTGCTTCTCCGATTATTAAAATTGTATCCCTATCATTGGCTTGATTTAAAGCTATTTCAATTCCTTCCCTAACTTGCTCTTTTGTAGCACCAGTAGTGTCAACTTTTTTGTATTCGATTTTATTTTTTAAAGGAATTATCTCAGATTCAATATATTGTGAGAAATCAAGTGCACTATTAGATACAGGAATAACAATATCTCCAGCAGATAATAATTGAGCAATTTCTTTATCTCCATCACCACCACTTTCAGAAGATATTGTATTTAGAATGATTAACTTAGAATTATATTTAATATTATCTGACTGGGAGTTTAAATCATCTTTAATAGTTAAAACTCCTTGAATAATTGATTTTACACCAGATGGATTGTGGGCATAATCTAAGATAATAAGGGGACTTTTATTAACTATTTCAAATCTTTTAGGAACACCTTCAAAGGTGTTGATTCCATTAACAATAGTTTCAAAGTTTATTCCATTTAACCAAGCCCCTGTAGCAGCTCCAAGTGAGTTGTATACATGAACGATTGAGCTATTTTTAAGATGTATTTCTCCCTGATTTTCATCGATCTTTAGAGTATAGTCAATTGCACCAATATTATTTTCATTTTTAATTATTTTAATGTTGATTGCTTTGACATTTAGTTTTGGTTTCCTAAATCCACAGGAACAGCATATATAATTTGTATTATCAAAATAGTCTAATTTTCCACTACATAATGGGCATTTTTCTTCATTATCAAATTTGTTTTTAAAGAAATTTTTAAGTTTATCATCGATTGTTCTTCCATCTATTCCAAAGAAAAGTATTTTTCCATTAGTTTTTTTTAGATTAGAAAAACTACTTACAAGAGGATCATCACCATTTAGTATTAGATTTCTTGCAACATCAACCATTTCTTTTTTACATTTGACATATTCATCAAAATCTTTTTGAATATGATCCTTTGAAATATTTGTAATAATTCCTGTTGTAAGCTCTGAGTTTTCACTTGATGTTTTTATTTCTCCTATATTTCCAAATGTTCCTATTTCAACAACAGCTAAATCCCCACTTAATTTTGCTTGTAAAGATGGAGTGAACTCGTTGTTGCCTTGAATATTCAGTTCATGTTCTGGAATTTTAAGACCTGATTCTTTAAAAATAGTTTTTAGATAATTTAAGGTGCTTGTTTTTCCATTGGTACCTGTAACTCCAAAAACAGGTTTATGGCTTTTAAAAAATTTTAATATTTCCTTAACACCATATATAGGAACATCAGTCAGTTTTTTCAAACGATTAATAAGTTTTGCATTCTCTACTAAACTTGGAGCCATAAAAAAAGAACTTGCTTTTTTAAGTAATTCATCATCGACTTCTCCTAATGATAATTTAATACCTTCCTCAATAAAAACATCTTTTAGTTTGCAACCAGTAGAACTATCTGAAACTGTAACATCGTAGTCATGGGATTTTAAAATTCTAGCCATTAAACTTCCTACTGTTCCACATCCACCTATAACAACTACTTTTCCTTGAAGTGTTTTATAAAAGTTAATAGCTTCTACAATAGCTGAATTAATAGTTTCATAGTCAACTACTATTGAACCTGGTCCTGTATGAAATATTGTGTCTCTTGAGTCAGCTATTTCTAGTGCTTTAAATAAAGAAGATGGGATTGAATTAGTAACATAAGATTCAGCCTTATCAGCTCCTTTTAAAATTTTTAAAGCACTATCATAATCAACATCACCAGTAACCTCACTTTTAGCACTTACAACTAATTTATCGCAATGTTTTGATATGCTTTTTCCTATCTTTACCTTATCCCTGATTGTTATTGTATCTGGATTTTCTAAACTGATTATTAATTTTCCATTTATATTAAGATCTTTAAATGTTTTTTCATAGCTTTCAGGATTATGTCCTGCATCCATGAAAACATCAATCCCATTAACATTATCAATCCTTTCAAATCGTCCAATTAATCCCTTGAACATCTCAATTCTTGAAATTGCATAATCTAAATCCAAACCAAAAATTAGAGCAGATGTTAATGTAGATATGATATTTTCAACATTAAGCATTCCAGGAAGAGAAGTTGATATATTCCTTTCAAATGGTTCAACAGTTTTATGCTCAAATTTACCACAAAAACAATCCATTTCATTACAATTTTTACATATTAAGGTATAAAATCCATTAGATTTAATTGTAAAAGTGGAACCATTTAATCCATTTAACTTAATGTCTTCTCCAAAAATATGATAATCCACATCTTCATTGTAGAATATCCTATTTTCAAATTCTATTTTTTGAGGTGATTTTAAACCATAAACAATGGTTTTCGATGAAAAGCTATTTAATCTTGAGCTAAGAATTGGATCATCACCGTTTACCATTAAAATCCCATTTTTATCAATTAATTCATCAATAAATGTGTGTCTATTTATGTATTCTTCATAAGAGTTGAATTCATTCATATGATCTGGATTTAAATTAGTTATAATAGCTGCAGATAATTCCAAACCTTCCACTAAACGAATTGTTCCATGAGGAAGTTCAAAAACTCCTAAATCATTTTTGAATTTTTTATCTGTTAATTTATCATTTTTATCTGTTAATTTTGAATGATTCTTAGATATTTGAGAGTTATCACTAACAATCAATTCAACAAGACCTTCGATAACAAGCATCTTTTCAATAGATGAGAATAGTAGTGTGTTGAAGTTTTCTTCCAAAATAAAATTAATCATGTTTGTTGTGGTTGTTTTACCATCAGATCCAGTAATACCGATTATTGGAATATCAATTAACGAATTTAGAATACTTCCAAAGTCTTTAAAATTAATAAGAGTTAGTTTGCCATCATCAACATAGTTTACTATTTTTTTAATGAATTCAAGATTAGGGGAGATGTTAGGTGAAATAAAAACATGATCAAATGAATTTAAGTCGATTGTATCATGACTTCCAAGTTCAAATTTGATATTTCTTTTTTTGAGAGTTTTTATTTGCTTTTGACTTTCTATAGGAAATTTTTCAATGGTTTTAATGTCGTTAACCAATACATCGTTTCCTAAAAAATTAAAAAGGTTTGCAACAGGTCGTCCTGCATTACCTCCTCCAATAACAAGAATATTTTTATTTTTTATCATTAATGCACCGTTAATAATTAGAATAGTTTATGACTAATTATCCATATAATATTGGACAATATTTATTTTTTATTTAATTAATAATATTAAATCTTACATTAAATAGATTAACTGATTTCATCGTGTTAAATATCTACTAATTTACAATGTTTAATGATGTCAGTAAAAACTTCATCATTTATATAGGTTCCTTCTTCTCTTGTTTTTTTGACTTCTTCAACTATATGACACAACTCATCCTCAGTTACATCAAATCCACATTCATTCAACTTAGCTTTAACTGCCCTACAACCTGAATGTTTTCCTAAAACAAGTTTCCTTTTTTGACCCACCAATTCAGGTAAATATGGTTCATAGGTTAATGGTTCTTCGATAACTGCATCAACATGAATCCCAGACTCATGTCTAAATATATTATCTCCTACAATTGGTTTGTTTTTAGGAATATCCATATTTGTATGTTTTGAAACCAACTCAGATAGATTTTGAATATTTTTTATTTTAAATCCTAAATTTACACCATAAATAAATTTTAAGCTCATAATTAGCTCTTCAAGTGATGTATTTCCACCTCTCTCTCCAATACCATTGACAGTTGTTGAAACTGCAGTTGCACCAGATAAAAGACTTGCAATTGAATTTGAAACCGCAAGCCCAAAGTCGTTATGACAATGTACAGCTATTTGAGTATTTAAATGCTTTTTTAACTCTTTAACTAAAAAAGTCATTCCTTGTGGACTTATTGCTCCAACAGTATCCGCGATATGAACCCTATCAACATCATACTCTTCAGCTTTTTTATAGATTCTTTTTAAAAAATCTAAATCTGACCTTGTTGCATCCTCAGCTGAGAAAGCAACAAATAATCCGTGGTCTTTCGCATACTCAATTGCTTTCATGCATATATTCAGAGCCTCTTGTCTACCAATATTCATTTTATGTTCCAAATGAATATCAGAAGTACCCATGAATGTTATAATCCCATCCACATCACATGAAATTGCAACATCAATATCTTCCTTTTTTGTTCTTGATAAAGATAATATTTGAGCATCTAATCTTTGGTTTACAATAGTTTTAACAGATTCTTTTTCTTGCTTAGACACTATTGGAAATCCTACTTCAATTTGAGGAAGTTTCAATTTATCTAATGCAATAGCTATCTCCAATTTCTCATCACAACTAAAGCAAACACCTGGAGTTTGTTCTCCATCTCTAAGAGTTGTATCATATATTGTTACGTCTTTTGGGAATTCAATCTTAGCTTCTTTATTGTAAGGACTTACAAAATATTTCAATGTAACACCATCAAACCATTTTTAAATTAATTAACATTATTAATAGGTAATCAATGAATAAATTATAGTACTGGACATTTGATTTAGAAATAATGCTCATAATACAATACTCTTCAAAAAATTGTTATTTGTATTAAATTAATGCAGATATATTTTTAAAACTTCGATAGAGTACTATAGTATATTATTTTATATCCTTGATATTATATTATTTTCTTGACTGTGAATTAATTTTCTCAATATTATACTTTTTTTTATTTATTCTTCATTGCAAATGTAATATTAACTATATTATCGTCATTTTTGAAAAGTTTGTCGTTTTATAAAATATTAATATCTAATATAATTTATTTAAATTTGATTTAAAGAATTTTATAATTATAATTAAGATTAATAATTGATAAGCATTACCAATTTTATAATTATAATTAAGATTAATAATTGATAAGCATTACCATTATAACTATAATATTATAATAATAAAGTATTCTGAACCAACTAATTATTCCATACTAAGGGAGGTAAAAGAAAATAAAATAATATGAATTATAATAAAACTGAACATTCTTTTTTTCCATATCTCCATAAACATCTATGTCAATATAATTATAGCTTAAAGGTTTTATTGGTTTTGTTCTACCTCTACCCATGAAGCAGAAGTAGTAGTAGTAATAATAAATTGGGAATTGTCTTTAATTTATAATCATTAGTTTTATGTATTTTTTCAGTTTTATGTATTTTTCATGTTTATATGGGAAAACAATGATAAAATTTTCTGTATAAGAAATTACTAAGTATCGTCTATATTTTAAATTATCACCCAAATTTTTGACAAGCCCTATAATAATTTATTTTTATCTATAAATTGTTTTTAATTATTATATTGAGAAAATATCTGTTTTAATTAAAATTTGAATAATTGAATGTGCAACAGCTTATTAAAAAGAAATAAGGATGATACAATCACGAAAATGTCAACTGCACGACATTTAACTGAATAAATATATATTCAAGAAGACGAAAATGAGTGTTTAATAGTAAGCCATTATTAGGAAAATCAAACATATTACCATCTGTGATAATAAAAGTTCTAGCGAAAAAGAAATTGCTAACTTTGAAAGTCTGTTTTCTGTTGATAATTTTTATACCTAAAACATCAAAACAAGTAGAGCAACTATAGGGTAAGACTAAGAAATCAGGAACTAAAAGCAAAACTATAAGGCAATTGAATGATTATTAGAGTATTTAACTTTATTCATGGGAATGGATTAAGATAGGAAAGAACTCCACGATTTTTACAGGCTCCGTTTTAAGATACTTTTATATATCTTGAGAATAATAAAAAACGTGAGAATAATAAAAAATGGCATTGCTGTCAAATTAACGATTTTTGATTGAAATTTCTATTTAAGATCTTGTTTATCCGAGCTCTGCTTTTAATTTCAATCAAGTTTAAAAAATAATTTTCTTAAGTTGACAGCATTAGTATTGAGTTATAGCTATTAAAAAAGGTTTTATACATGGTAGATATTAATCCATTGGTATTGGGTGTGTTGATTTTAATATCAAGTCTAATTTCAATTAGATTATCGATTACTGTAGCACTCATTGAAGTTGTTTTTGGAGTGATAAGTGGAAATTTAGGATTTTTGACTCCACAACCTTGGATGTTATATATTGCTACTTTTGGTGGAGTCTTAATCACATTTTTAACAGGTTTAGAGATAGATTTAGATTTCATGAGAAATGAATTTAGAAAAATATTTTTAATAGGATTTCTATCATTTATCATTCCGTTTGTAATTGTATCTATTTTTTCATATTTTATCATCGGTTGGAACTCAAATGTTTCGCTTTTAGCTGGAACAGCATTTTCTGAAACCTCAGTTTCCATAGTCTATTCTGTTTTGGTTTATAGGAACCTTTCAAATACGAATTTTGGTAAGGTTTTAGCAGGAGCAACATTTGTCACGAATATATTTACAGCAATATGTCTTAGTGGATTATTCATTGTTCCAGATGTCTACACACTAATATTTTATATAATAGCTATTTTAATAGTTATTTTAGCATATGAATATTCTTACTTATTCTTAGAACATGTAAAACTAAGGGATAAGATTGAAGAGGTTGAATTAAAATATATTTTTCTTTTACTTTTAATTTTAATCTTTTTTGCAGATTTAGGAAGAAGTCAAGCTATTTTACCTACTTTTGTATTGGGTTTACTATTGTCCAAATACTTTAAAACAGACTCAATAGCATTTGAATCTAAGAAAAGATTAAAAACAATAGCATTTACTTTTATAACCCCTATATTTTTTATTGTTGCAGGGACCAATATTTCAATTCCTTTAGTTATTTCAGAAATAGCTATTTTTCTTTTCCTTTTTGTTATTCGATTTATTGGAAAGTTTTTAGGAGTTTATTTTATTTCAAAGAAGTATTTAAAGCATGATGAAATTTATTTTACAATGTTAATGAGTACAAGTTTAACTTTTGGTTTAATAGCTACTGTTTTTGGCTTAAATTCTGGATTATTAGATTCACAAACTTATTCTATTTTAACTGGTGTTCTGATTATGGGTGCTATTATACCAACGATAATCGCTGAGAAGAAATTTCTTCCAAAATTATTTCAATCCTAAATTTCTTTTGTTTTATAGATTATAATTTTTTTTGGTTTTATTTTAAAAAAAATAGAACTTATCCTAGCTCTATTAAAAATTCAGATGATAGATTTTCATGAAAAAGTGAAGAATGTGCAATGATTATTTAACATGTTTTAGGGTAGAAATGTAATAAATTTAACATGTTTTAGGGTAGAAATGTAATAAAAGTTTCAAATAAAAGAGTTATCAGGATATTTTGTTTTTGATGAACAGCATTTAAAAAATGATGGGGAGAAAGTTTAGTAATAGTTGATTTTTGATGCTACTCTTCATGGTTAATGCTATTAATATCTATTGATAATAGAAATCAGGAAAATATTGAAACATTCATAAAATGAATCATACCGATATAAACGATTTTCAATAACTAACGATCATGCAACAGAATATGATAAGGTAACTGATATTTAGGTTTTACATATCCTCAAATGCATAAAACACTTATTTGATATTATTCATGAAAAATTCAAAGAGCCATTTAAGATGTGAGGATAAACCAAAAAAAAAAACAATTGAAAAGGTGGAAAAGTCGATTAATAAATATATTTAACACATACGACATTAATTTAGCTACTGCATACTTTATAACCTTCTTAAAGAATTTTAATCGATACCTAAGTTTTTAATAAAGTTCTTAAATAGCAAAATCATTGGTAGTGGGATAAATTAACTCCATTCAGGATTGATCATAATATTTAAAAGACAAGTGCCAAGCAGAACTATCTCATCGATACCTTAAGTAAAGGATGGAAAAAAAAGATTTAAAACAAAGTCAGGTGGTCTTGGTCATGATATACTTATTTTTTCAAGATTAAATGATGATTTTGACAGGATTGATTTAGTATTGTTGCTGAAATCATATTTGAGATTTACAACAGCCATCTCCATTTTGAATAATATGAAACTTAATCAACTTTTAAAATAATTGTTAGACAAGCAGTACTTATAATAATCAGCATATTTTATCCTATTTAATACCTTCTATCTTTAATTTAATCATTCATTTTATCTTAATTCTATATTAAATCAATAAACTATCTAATAATAAACAAATATCTAAGTATTCTCTTTTTCATATTCCTAAAAAGAAAACCTTTATATAGTATGCACTACAACTTACATAACATAGGAAGACAGAATCCTATATCCGACTACATGGTAATATATTCAAAGCAATTTTTTATTATTAATAATATGATCAAATATTAAAAGCATATTAAATTGAATAATATCCATTTATGAAGGTAAACATCCTTTAAAAATATTAAATATTTTAAAAATATTATTTAAAATAAAATACAATTGAGGTAGATTACATGGTAAGAAAAATAGCTATATATGGAAAAGGTGGAATTGGAAAATCAACTACAACTCAAAATACTGCAGCAGCAATGGCACACTTTCATGATAAAAAAGTCATGATACACGGTTGTGATCCAAAAGCTGATAGTACAAGAATGATTCTTAGAGGAAAAATGCAAAAAACTCTCATGGATACTCTTAGAGATGAAGGTGAAGAAGCATGCATGGATCTTGAGAATATAATGTCTATTGGATTCGGAGATATTAAATGTGTTGAATCAGGTGGTCCTGAACCTGGTGTTGGTTGTGCTGGTAGAGGTGTTATTACAGCTATAAATATGATGGAAATGCTTAAAGTCTATGAAGATAATTTAGATTTTGTTTTCTATGATGTTCTTGGAGATGTTGTTTGTGGTGGTTTTGCAATGCCGATTCGTGATGGAAAAGCCGAAGAAATTTATGTTGTTGCTTCTGGTGAAATGATGGCATTATATGCTGCTAACAATCTTTGTAAAGGTATGGTTAAATACGCTAAACAAAGTGGTGTTCGTTTAGGTGGAATTATATGCAACAGCCGTAATGTGGATGGTGAAATGGAACTTATAGAAGAATTCTGTAAAAGAATTGGAACTCAGATGATTCATTTTGTACCAAGAGATAACATTGTACAGAAAGCGGAGTTCAATAAGAAAACCGTGACTGATTTTGATTTTGATTGTAATCAAGCTAATGAATATAAAAGTTTATCAGATAAGGTTATTAACAATGATAATTTCGTTATTCCTGAACCATTAAAAATGGACGAATTAGAAGAATTGGTAGTTGAATTTGGAATTTTAGATTAAGCTATTATTAAAAATAATAAAATAACTATTTAAGTGATCATATGAAAATGATTCGTGCAATCGTAAGACCTGAAATGATAGAAAAAACTGTTAATGCTCTTGAAGATGGTGGTCATGTTGCATTAACTAAGATGGATGTCGTTGGAAGAGGTAAACAGAAAGGAATTCAGCATAATGACATTCACTATGATGAATTACCTAAAAGGATGATTATGTTGGTTACAGAAGATGAAAAAGTAGAACCATTGGTTGATGTAATTCTTGAATCAGCATTTACTGGTAATTTTGGAGATGGAAAAATTTTTATAAGTCCTGTTGAGAAAGTATATACTGTTAGAACTAAATCTGAAGGATTATAATCTTTATTTTTTCAATTTAAGGAGTATTAATATGAAAGAGATAATGGCAATAATAAGACCATCTATGGTAAACAAAACTAAAGAGGTACTAAATGTTTTAGGTCATCCTGGTTTAACGGCAGTTAGTGTTTTCGGTAGAGGAAAACAGAAATCTATACTGAGTGAAGTAAAAGATGTAAAGGATAATCTTGAATTACAGGAACAATCAAGACAAATGACTTATGTTCCAAAAAGACTACTTTCAATTACAGTTCCTGATGAAGATGTGAATTTAATAGTTGAGGCAATAATGAAGGTCAACCATACTGGAAATATTGGGGATGGTAAAATTTTTGTTTTACCTGTTGAAGACTCTATCAGAGTAAGAAATAAGGATCGGGGATTAAAAGCGATAATTTGATATTTAGCAATGATTTGATATTTTGTAGTTTAATGAGTTTTTAATATATTTTTAAATAGGAGATTTGTATGCCTTTTAAATTATTTGATATAGATAAAGAAATACCTGAGAGAAAAAAACACATTTATGTTAAAGATGAGCATAACTGTGAAATAGATTGTAATAAATCTACAATACCAGGATGTATGACTGAACGAGGTTGTGCTCTTGCAGGTGGAAGAGGAGTTATTACAGGAGCTGTAAAAGATGCAATAGGTCTTGTACACAGCCCAGTAGGTTGTCAATACTACACTACAGGGGTAAAACGATATCCTTCACAACCACAACTCCCAAACGGAGAAATATTCCCAATCGATAACTTCAATTTAAAATACAGTTTTGGAACGGACTTAAAAGAAGCCAATATTGTTTTCGGCGGTATGAAAAAATTAAAAGAAGCTATTATTGAAGCTAATAAAGAATGTCCTTTTGCTTCAGCTATTTATGTTAATAGTACATGTACTACTGGATTAATAGGTGATGATGTTGATGCTATCTGCAAAGAAATGACTGAAAAAATAGATAAAGATGTTGTAGCTTTTAACACACCTGGTTTTTCAGGAGTATCTCAATCAAAAGGTCATCATATAACAAACGATGCTGTTTTCGATCGTTTAGTTGGTACAAAAGAGCCACCTAATACTACACAGTACGATATTTGTTTAATTGGTGAGTACAACATAGATGGTGACTTGTGGGTAATTGAAAAGTACTTAACTGAAATGGGATTAAATATTTTATCACGTTTTAGTGGTGATGCAAGCCATGATGAATTATGTTGGATGCAAAGATCTAAATTGAATCTTGTAAGATGTCAGAGGTCTGCAACCTACATTGCAGATTTAATAGAGGAAAAATATGGGATTCCTTACAAAAAAGTAGATTTTTTCAGTTGTGAATATTGTAGTGATAATTTGCGTATGTTAGGTAGACATTTTTCTTTAGAGGAAGAGTCCGAAGCAGTCATTGAAAAATATTATGGTAAAGTTAAGGAAGAGTTAGAATGGTATAAAGAGCAATTAACTGGTAAGAAAGTTTATATCTTTTCAGGAGGACCAAAAAGCTGGCATTTATCTATTCCTTTGGAAAAAGAGTTAGGTTTAGATATTATCGCTGTTGCATCACAGTTTGAACATTCAGATGGATACGATAAAATGAAAGCAAGGGTTAAAGAAGGAACAACCATTTTAGACGACCCTAATAGTTTGGAGTTAGAAGAAATGATTTTAGAGAGTAAACCTGATTTGATTCTCGCTGGTATTAAAGAAAAATATTTATCTTATAAATATGGAGTTCCTGCAATACAGATACATAGTTATGAAAATGGTCCTTACATTGGCTATGAAGGTTTTCTTAATTTAGCTAAAGATATATATAACAATATAAATGCTCCAGTATGGAAATTAATGGAGTTTAAAACTGAATAGGAGATAAATAAAATGAGTGTTAATGTATCTGGAAGAGATAGGCAGGTGATCATAAATCCACTTGTAACATGCATGCCAATGGGTGCTATGTGGGCTGTTCTTGGAATAAATCGTGGAATACCATTGGTACAAGGATCACAAGGTTGTAGTACTTTTGTAAGGTATCATCTTGCAAGACATTTCCGTGAACCAATTGAAATAGCTGTTAGTAGTTTTCACGAATCAACGGCTGTTTTTGGAGGAAAGAAAAACTTAAATATAAGTCTTAAAACTATAGTACAAAGACAAAATCCTGATCTTATAGGTGTTGTAACAACATGTAGTTCAGAAATTATTGGAGATGATGTTTATGGTTTTGTAGAGTCAAATAAAGAAGAATTAAAAGATTTAGGTCACGATAATACTGAAATTATACCTATTAATACTCCTTCCTTTGCAGGTAGCCATTTTGTAGGTTATAATAAAGCTGTTGATGCATTAATTAAAAATTTGACTGTTATCAATGAAAATAACGAAGGTGATGATAATAAAATTAACATTATCCCTGGTTTATTGAATCCAGGTGATGTCAATGAAATAAAACATATCTTAGATGTAATGCATGTTCCATACACAATCTTAACAGACATTTCAGAAACATTTAACTCACCTTTAAACCCAAAGAAACAAGAACATCCATATTTTGGGAAAGGAGGAACTACAGTTGATGAGATAAGAAATATATCGGCAAATAAAGGAACGATAAGCATAACTAAGTATGCTAAAACAGGAGCTGAAACATTAGAACAAACACATAAAGTTCCTGCTGTAACAGATAACTTACCACCAATAGGTATTAAAGGAACTGATGATTTTATCATGACAGTAAATAAACTAACTAAACATGATATCCTTGATACTTTAATGACCGAAAGAGGTTTGACATTAGATTTAATGGCTGATGTAAGTGCAAGATACTTAGCAGGAAGAAAAGTAGTAATCTTTGGAGATCCTACACTTGTAACAGGACTAACATCTTTTATAATAGAGATAGGAATGGAACCTGTAATGGTAACTACAGGATCAGAAGAAAAAACTTTCCCTACAGATATTGAAAATATGAGTAAAGGTCAGAATATAGATGTAATTACAGAAGGCGATTTAAAAGTAGTGGAAGACTATGTAAAAGATAAAGATAATGGGGTAGAATTAATATTAGGTTCAAGTGAAGCCAGATTCATAAACTACGATACAGGAATCCCATTAGTACGTTTTGGATTTCCAGTTTATGATAGAGTAGGATACCATTCACAACCAATTGTAGGGTATCGTGGTGCTAAACGTGTTGTTGAAATGATAACTAACGAAGTTTTAGCAAAATACTATGAAGAAAAGCATTGGAAACTTCAGCAATAGATTTAATGAGAATAGATATTTAAGATTATCAATCTTAAAAATGTGATTTAGATATATTCTCTCTATCTTAAAAATTAGTTGTTTGTTGATTAGTTGTTTATCAAAATATTAAATAATTAATTTTATTGAGTTTTTTAAATCTAAAAAATATTTTTTTTATTAAAAATGAAATAATAACTACTTTTTATTTTTTTTAAATAATCATAAAAATTGTTCAATTTACGGGAGTGAAATTATGAAAGAAGTAAGTATAGGAAAAAACGATATTTTTGAACAAAAACCGATGAAATCACCAACAGACCCAATCATAGACACTTTTAAATCTCGTGAAAGCCATATATGTGTTAAATCAGGAAACTTATCTCTTCCCCAATGCGATACTCCAGGAACACCTGGAACAGTAACACAAAGAACATGTGTTTTTGGTGGTGCAAGAATTGTTCTCATGCCAATAACCGATGCATTACATCTTGTCCATGGTCCTATTGGCTGTGCTTCATGCACATGGGATATAAGAGGAAGTAAATCATCTGGATCTAAACTGTATAGACATGGATGCTCATCTGATTTAACTGAAAAAGATATTATTTTTGGAGGAGAAAGAAAACTATATGATTCAATAATAGACCTCCACAAGTTACATGACCCAGGAGCTATTTTTGTTTATGCTACATGTGTTTCAGGTGTAATTGGTGATGATATAAAAAGTGTATGTAAACAAGCAGAGAAAATAACAGGTTGTAGAGTAATACCAGTAGAATCTGAAGGATTTCAACATCACAACAAAACTAAGGGGCATTGGATTGGATGCGATGCACTATTAGATCATGTAATAGGAACATCTGTCCATGAAAATCCAACTAAGTATGATATTAACATCGTTGGAGAATTTAATGTTGCAGGTGATTTATGGGGCATTAGACCACTTTTGAGTTATTTAGGATTGAATATTATAACCGCAATAACAGGGGATTCTAAAATTGATGATATATCTAAAGCACACTATGCAAAGTTAAATATTGTTCAATGCCAAAAATCATCTAACTATCTGGCTAAAAAAATGGAAAAAAAATATGATATTCCTTCCCTAAAAGTTAACTTCTTTGGAATTTCAAGCACAATAAACTCAATAACAGAAATCGTTGAATTTTTTGATGATGATGAGATGAAAATGAAGGCAGAGGTATTAATAACGAATATGACCAAAAATCTTGATGAAGAGTTAGAAGAATATAGACAACGTTTAAAAAATAAAACAGTTGCTTTATATGCTGGAGGTAATAAATCATGGTCGTTAGTTCGTTCATTTGAAGAGTTAGGAATGGAAGTTATATTGTCTGGAACTAAGAACGGTATGAAAGAAGATTATGAAAGGATTATGGGGGTTGTTAAGGAAGGAACCGTTGTCGTTGATGATGCTAATTCAGATGAATTAATGAAACTTTTAAAGAAATATAATCCAGACCTACTTATTTCTGGAGCAAAAGAAAAATATATTGCTTTGAAACTTAAAATTGGATTTTGTGATTTCAATCATGACAGAATATCTGCATTTGCAGGATTTAAAGGGTTTTTAGAATTTGCAAAAGAAGTCGATGCTGCAGTATCAACTAATGTTTGGGATACAGTTAAAACTCCAAACTTTTTTTTAAAAAATGATCAAAACTGTAAAAGTTAGTTTAAACTTGATTTTAATTTAAAGGTGAAATAATGAGCAATTTTAAAGAAAATAATATGGGTGGAGATTCACTACATGGAAAATGTCATGATAAAAAATTTGCAGTTATAAATCCTACAAGAATGTGTCAACCAATGGGTGCTGTTCAAGCAATGATGGGTTTAAAAAATGCAATGCCATTAATTCATGGTTCTCAAGGCTGTGCTACATATATGAGGTTTCAATTAATTAGGCATTATAGAGAACCTATTGAAGTTGCATCAACATCTTTAAGTGAAAAAACTGTGATTTATGGAGGAGAATTAAACCTATTAAAAGCCCTTAAAAATATTTCAGAAAAACAAAATCCCGAAATTATTGGAGTCATGAGTACCTGTTTAACTGAAACTATTGGAGATGATGTTAATGGCATGATTAAGAAATTTAAAGATGTTAACATTGGTAAAAACTTGCCTGCAATGGTTTCTATTCCAACACCAAGTTATGCTGGTTCACATGTTGAAGGTTATGATAAAGCTGTTTTATCTTTAATTAAACATTTTGCAAGGAAAATGATTCCTAATAATAAAATAAACATTATTTTAGGTAATCTTTCACCATCAAATTTGGCTGAAATTAAAAATATAATGAAAGACTTAAATGTTGAACCTATACTATTAACTGATGCATCAGAGAATCTTGATGCTCCATTAACTGAGGAAACCCTAGAACTTCATAAGTTTGGAACAAGTTTAGAGGAACTAAGAGATACGGCTAATTCAAATGCTACAATTTCAGTAACTAAACACAATGATTCTGGAGCTAAATATCTTGAAAAAGTATTTGGTGTTAAATCAATTTCAGGGTCCATGCCTATTGGAATTAAAAACACGGATGCTTTCATTAAAAGTATATCTGATGCAATGAATGTTTCTATTCCAAAAAAAATTATAAGGGATCGTGGAAGACTTAGCGATGTTCTAGTAGATGCTCATGCTTATAATTACAGAAGAAAAGTAGCTATTTTTGGTGATGTTGACATGGTAATAGCAATGGCAAGATTTACTCATGAGATGGGTATGATTGTAGAGGTTCTTTGTGTTGGAACTGAAAGTCCACGATTTAAGAAAGATCTAAATGAATTAATTGATGATATGAATCATAAACCAATAGTCCTTGAAAATAAAGATCTTCACGATTTTGGAATGGTTTTAGAGAGCAATCCTGTGGATTTAATTATAGGAAATGCTTATGGTGCTCAAATTGCAAACAGATTTAATATTCCACTATTTAGAGTTGGATTTCCAATATTCGACAGAATTGGAGCTCAAAGAATAAGTTTTATAGGCTACAATGGAGGAATAAAGTTTGTTGATGCTATAACAAATACGATTATCGACTTTTACTATGATGAAGAGGGATATAAATTTGCAGACAAGAAACTTTCATTCGACACTCAAAGCTTTGAAACTCATATTTAATTCATGATCAAACTTTTATTTAAGTCATAACTAATTTATTTTAAATTAAATAAGAAAATATAGGCGATTTAATGAAAATAGCTGTTGCTTCTACTGATGGTAAAGAAATAGACCTTCATTTTGGAGATGCTAAAACATTTTTTATTTTTGATTTAAATTTTAGCAGTCCTGAACTTGAGGAATTGAGGGGGAAAAAAGATATTCCTGTACATGAACATACTGAAAGATGGAGATCATCTATAGATCTTATTTTTGATTGTAAAGCAGTATTATGTTCAAAGATTGGGAAAGAACCTCATGTTGAACTTAGAAAATTAGGTATTAAAGTCATTGAATTAAATTGTACAGTTAAAGATGGTGTAAAAGAGTGTATAAAACATATGAAGCTTTCTAACTAATCAAATACTTAATTATAGGTTGTCTCTAAAATTCCATTCACATATTTAACTCATGAGTACTAAAACCATTTTGGAAAAGTCATTCATGACCTTTTTAGTTAAATATTTGATTTTAATAAAAATTAATTTTTGATTAAAATAATTGTACAAGACCTTCTATGAAGATGAAAATATAGAAACTGGGCACAATTATTATTATGTTTTGTCTTTAAATGAGTATAAAAATTATCCAACATTAATTATATCATTTATTAATACATGAACAAAATGATGGTTTCTATAATTAGATTAGAGGAGGAGATTATTATTTTAGAGTGTAATATAAAAGAAATTGATTGGAATGAGCGTTGGAATAAAATCTATGAAGAAAATAGTACAAAAAAGAAGAAAACATGGAACGATGTCGCTAAGAAGTTTAAACTGTGGGAGAAGCATGATGATTACCCTGAAAAGTTAATAAACAAAATGTCTTTAGATAAAAATGATTCTGTTCTGGATTTAGGTTCAGGTGATGGGAGTGTAACCTTGAAAGTGGCTACCAAGGTTAAAAAAGTAACAGCTGTTGACA
>JAISZW010000196.1 GCA_031284445.1 Candidatus Methanovirga basalitermitum
ATGTTCCTATATTGTAGGTTTCAGTCTCTTTGTTTTTAGAGAATAAATTTTCATCAATAAAACCAAACCTAACAACAGAAATCCTATCCAAATCAACACCATAAAGAGAATTAAGTTTACTCTTAGTATCTTTTGATGAAGTTATAATATGCCTACACTTTAGTGCTAATTTTCTTTCGTCAAATTTTTTTAATTTTTCAAAGATTTTTCCTTTTATATTTAAGTAAGGATTATATATAGGATCTAACTCCACAAGGTCATGAATTGTAACAACTGTTTTATCCTTACGAGATGGAATGATGTAACTAACAGCAAGAGCATGATAAATATCTCCATCTGGAACCCTAAAAAATCTAACTCTTGGATTCAGTAAATATTTCAAAGAATTTGAGATATCTAATTCAATTCTTGAAACATTTAACGATTTATCATCTTTCAGTCCATTATAAAGATTTCTACTATAAACACCAACTCCACTCCCTTTAGATGAAAAATTATTGGAAATTAAACAAACTTTAGTCAAAATATACCCTCCAATTATAGCATTCTATAAGTTAAATGGTTCTCCTTAATATTAACAAAATCATCTCCCAATTTATTCATTCTTAATTCTAACTTAATCTACTCTTTTATCTAAATTAATTACATTATTGTTTAATACTTTAATATCTTATTTTAAGTCTAAGAAATATAATTGTAAAATTTTATCCTCCATCAATTATACTCCCATTTAAATATGATTCTAAAACTCTATCCTCCATCAACTATACCATCATTTATCATATTATAATACATCTTAGTAGAAATTAATAGTTGTTATTTCGATCATTCTTATCTATACCTACTGAAATCATTAGCATTTTATAATTGTTAATTCAATATCTTGTTTAAGTATATAAACTTACCTTTATACAAATACTAAACTAGACCATCCCATACTCTGTTCATATACATTGAAGATTTCCAGTTGTAATAGCATAATTATTTGAAAAACAAGGATTATAAAAGATGATTAGAATGATTTTCATTTTTAAATGTGGAAGATATTGTTTTTCTTATATTATAATTAATTCTATCTCATACACTATTTTTATCAGATGATTTTAAAGAGGATGAACTTGCATAAACCCTAAGTTGTATTTTTTTTTTAAGATAGCCTTTATCAAATCCAATATCAGTTTTAACTATTTTTGAAACCTTAATATCTTGAGGGTATGTTAATTGAGGATTTTTTAATAAATAATCATCAAAAGTTTCCTTTGGATAAACACTAAGACCATCAATTCCCATTCCCTCTTCAGCGCCAATCCTCGCACTTGAGATTATTATTTTCATTTTCATTTAATATCATGGATACACAAATTGCACCAACTATCACAAATGCTATAAGTAGTAAATATTCAATTGACACAATTGAGCCTTTTCATTTAAAATCATTAAATCAACACTACACCATTTATAAATTAATTAGTGCCTCTAACCACTACACCATTATTATATTTAGATATTAAAGTGATAGTATAACTATTTCCAGAATAAAGTTTTATCTCACTCATCCTATCACCATTTTTATTAAACAAAGTTATTGGAAATATAGTTTCTCTTGCTTTCTTATTATTAAATTCTAAAATTATGTTCCTATAATCAATTGTTATTAAATATCTATGATTATCTATTTTCTCAGGCAAATAAATTTCACTAGAAACAGATTCTAAACTTTGGCTTATCTGATTAAACTGATTTGAAATATTCTCAAGAATAATTCTTCCTTGAATATTTTCATCTAATGTAGATAAACTATTAATTTGAGATTGGAATAATCCTAGAATTAAAATAGCTATTACTATTGTTGTGAAGATGAAAAATAGAAATTCAATTGAAGCTATTCCCTTTGAATCTATTTCATCAAGCATATCTTCTTCTATTTTAAAAAATAAAAAATTTTTTGAAGTTATAGAAACAAAACTTCTCTTTATTTTGAAACATTTTAAATTTATAAAATAATCTAAATTCATATAAATAACAATTTTAAAATGCTTACTTAAAAAGTTAGCTTACAGATAAAAAAATGGGTGTGTGAAAAATCTAACTGATGGGTTTTTACAATATGATTTTTTTTATCTCATTCATATATTTTTTTGAATTTTAATACTACTTTATTTTTCTTTAAAAAATTTATAAATTATTATTTAATTTTTATTATAAAAAAATTTTATTCTATAATTTTATTTTAAGCTTATTCATGTCCTTATTTATTAAATACAGAAAATTAAAAATTTTGATAATGTAAATAATATGATAATATTGAATTAGAAATTAATAGAATTGTGCTTTAATTTCTTCTGCAGTAATTAATCTATCACAGTAATAACATCGAAGAACTATCGGCATCTTCTTTACAAGTTTAAACCTTGATTCAATAGGTTCATTGGTGTTTGTAACACATCTTTGATTTGTACATTTAATAATTGAATTTAATTCATTTCTAAATTTAATTTTTTCTTTAATAACTATATTATAGTTTCTTATAATATTAATAGTAGCATTAGGGGAAATTAATGCAACTTGATCAAGTTCAGATGGTTTAAGCTCCCTATTCTCAATTTTTACAATGTCTTTAAAATCAATAGCATTTGATGAAACATTCATAGCTATTGTAACACTTGTATCCTTATTTGGAAGTCCTAAAATTCTTAAGAGATATAATGACTTATTGGAGGTTATATGGTCAATGACAGTACCATCCTTAATTTGTTTAACCTTCATTTCATGATTTTTTGATTTTTTCATTATAATAAACTTCCAACTATTTAAATGTATATTGTCTCCCTAATTAAAGAATAATTCAACGAATTTAGCATATGCAGGTCTTGTAATAAATATTCCAACTAAAACACCGAGTATCGTCGTAAATGCAAAACCAGCTAAAACACCAATACCACTTGAACCTCTTGCAAATCCTACATATACCAAGGGTAACATAGCTGCAACCAATGTCCCAGCTGATGCAAAAATTATGAATAATGCATTCTTCACATTCATTCTTGTTCTTGCTTTTCTTCTTCTTTCAGCTCTTTTACTCCCATCAAGTGTAGTATGGTGGAGAACTTCATCAGTAATAATGATCTGATCGTCTACTCCTGTTCCTACAGAAGCAATAAGACCAACAATAGCTGAAAGGTCTATGTTCCAGCTTATAGCTGATGCTATCCCCATAACAATTAAAACCTCAGATATACTTGTAATCACTATTGGCATGGCAAGGAAAGGTCTCTTATATCTAATAAAGATCACTATAGAGATCGCTATAATAGCTAACAATCCAGCAACAATAGCTCCCCAAAGGAATTTATCTCCTAATTCTGGAGAAATCGTATTTGAACCTATGACTTTAACTTTAACAGGTATTGAACCAGATTTAAGGATTGTGTGAAGTTCTTTTGCCTTGGTTTCAGCTTCTTCACGACTGTTAGCTGATCCTTGTACTTGAACAGTTGTAGATGGTTCTCCATTTGCTAGACCAGCATCAAGTTCAGGAGCATTCTTATCAATTAAGTTACCATCTAAGTACATATAAACTTTATGACCTGCTTTACCTTTTGCATTGTCAGCGAATTTCTTAGCCCCAGTTGCAGTAACAGTAAATGGTACTTTCCATGTTGTACCTGTTATTTCATAATTATCAACCTTTTCAATATCAGTACCAGACAATACCGTTAAATTATCAATTTGTGCTTCAAAAATACCAGGGTTACCAATCAATTTCTCTACTTCTGCACCTGTTACACCAGCCATTTCAATGATAACCAATTGATTACCACTTGATCTAACTTTAACATCTTTTACTCCAAATGTGTTAAGACGCTTATCTATAACATTTGTGACTGTATCCATAGTATCTTTGTCTACAGGATGTTCTAATTGTAACTGAACCAATGACCCTCCTTTTAAGTCAAGACCTTGTGATATTCCATGAACTGAAATTAAAAGAATGCTTCCTAAAACTAATACCATCATTAATATTGTCTGTTTATCTTTAATGAATTCAGACAAATTCTTAGATCTTCTATTTTTCATACGCCCTCAACTCCCTTATCTCCTAAGTACCATCGTATGATTCCAAGATTCATTAACCATGTAGCTATTATATCTGCAAGTAATCCAAAGATTAAAACTATTGCAATATTACTTAGAGTACTTGCTTCAGGTATTAAAATTATTGTGACTATGTACAAAACAGTCATTGCAACAATAGCTGCAAACGACATTGTAAGACCTGTTTTCATAGCATTCAAAGCTCTTTGATGAAGAGTCCCATCTCTCCTTTTTAAAAGTCTAGTTGTGAGTAAAATATCACTATCCACACTATAACCAATTAACATGAGTATTGCTCCAACAGAAGCAATTGATAAGTCAATATGGAATATTGACATTCCTCCAACAGCCACCACAATATCACTAATAGCAGCCAGAATTATTGCAATAGAAGGAACAGGTTCTCTAAATATTATGAAAACAGTAATTGACATGAATATAAATGCAAAAGCTATTGCCCAGTAAATCTGTACCATTGCTTCAGAACTTAAAATTGGACCAATTGAATTGTATGAAATTATTTTTCCTGTATCACCAATTATATCAGTAAATACATTTTCATCAACCTCATTTCCAATTTCTACACTTGTTTTTGAATCCATCTTACTTAAGACATCAACATCAGAACCATTTAATTTACTTGATAGCATGTTCTTCAGTTCTGTAGAGGACATATTTTTGCTTAATTCTAAATTAGCTATTGATCCCCCTTTTAACTCGACACCTTGTTCAAGACCATTTAAGAGTATCACTCCCAGCATGATAACCGTTACAATAACAGGTATTATAATTAATAGTTTATAATTTTTCATCATTTTCTCAATCATTAAAGACACCTAAACTTCATATTTCTCCTTTTATTAGATATTCAAATTTTATATGGTAATATTTATGGGTGTGTCCAAAATTCCATGGTAAATTCATTATCCGAAATTAATACATCACATAAAATATTAATAAATGGAGAATAGTTAAATGATATAATCATGACATCTAATACAATAAACTTCTCCAAATAATAATTATGCAACTTGAACTATATAAACCTGCAACTTGAACTATATAAACCCTAATGGTACTGAAAGAATCGTGATCAAAAAAGACACATTATACTTATCAAATTTTTTCACACCCTGATTATCATCATAAGATTGAAAATAGGATTGATAAAAAGCTTAAATGTGTGTATGTAGATCCTAATCCAAAATGTAGGGAATGTAAATCAGAAAACTTGAGTAAAAAATATTTAGACCCAAAGAACATTAATAAAAACCATTTAATCTACGATTACCTATATTTGCAATGAATGTGATCATATACACCGTACAAGCTTAGAACCATTCATTAGTCAATACATATACGATCTATGTTAAAGGACAAGAATCCAAGTAAATTTTTCCTGGTCTATGTCACTTAAAAACATAACACTACTAAATAATGTGGTTAATTGTGCAAACCTCCTGTAGATAGACAATATTAAATAGTTTAAGGAAATATTATGCTATATGGAAGATGAAAAACAGTCAAAAAATACATTTATCAGGAAATTAGTGTTATGAAAGAATATATTAAAGTTAATGGATATAAATTCTATATTTTAGCATTATTTGATATAGAACTTAATATTTTCCTAGATTACAAGATTGTAGAGGATTTAAAAAAGAACACAGTTAAAGAGATTAGACAAAGCAACCGAAGGTCATGAAAGATTTGCTATACACTTACATGATGGTTGTCAAATGTATAAAGATATAGTAGAAGGATTAGGATTCATACATAACCTCTGCATTTTCCATCTGATCAAAGATTTACAGAAATCATCCATAAAAAAAAGATGAAAAATAAAAAATTAGATCCAAACTTTTTTTAAAAAGTTTGATCAAAACATTTGAATCAAAACTTAAATAATAACATATTGCACATATTGTATAAAAAAAAACTATAAGAAAGCTAAAAATAAATTTTAAAACTTATTATTACATATGGACAAGATTTCCCCTGAATTGATGTTTTTATTAATACTAAACTCAAACCCAATTTTGATTGGGTTTGCGAACTTATAAACCATACCATATATAAATGTTTACTAACTACTAATAATACTTTGGAAAATTACTTTGGTGTGACACCTTCAAGGCATTTAAAAAAGATTTATAAAACTGTTGATGGGATTTTAATGTATGTAGATTCAGAGAGAAAAATGGGATGAAAATTATTGAAAAATTTGAGGTGACCATGGAATTTTAGAGATAGCCAATTTCTCTTGAATGAAATGGAGAGGGTTAGGAAACAAAATTTCTTCTTTGAAAGTTCTAATTTGAATTTTATTTAAACAGTTATTAGTGAAGATTTAAACAGTCCCTGTTAAAGGGGAAACTCATGTCAACAAGTGATGATAATAAGCATTCATTAGTTCGGAGATTTTTTAGAATATTTTAGGAGAGTCTCTAAAACATAACTTTTAATACAGTATATAATCAATTATAAGATAGGTTAATACGATCAGATACTGAAAACCATATTATAGTGAATTTGTAAAATTAAATTTATTATGATTAATTATAGTTTGGAATTTGATAAATTTTTTAATTAACTAAAAATCCTTTATTATTTAATTATAAGATTTATATAACTTATTTTTGTAAATAAATAGATAATATTAACTAATATTAAAAAAATAATATAAATATGTCATTTAATAAAATATTTAAAGAATTTTATTTATAATAGATTTTCCAAAATATTTATCTAAAAATTAAAGATATGAAAAAATAAATTTACAATCCAATATAATATAATATAATATAATATGCAATCAAATGACCATGACCCAATATTTATATATTTTTAAACCAAATATTCACAATATATCAATAAATACAATATCAATAGTCGGTGTAGAGATGAAAGGAGAATTATTCGATGAAATAATTTCTATTAATATCAAATATAGTCAGAAAGCAATAACTTTAAATCAAAGAAGTCATTTTGGAAAATTAGAAGGTGATATTTTAGAACTTTCTCTTATTGAAGGAACATATCTCCTAGAAAAAAGTCGTTTGAAAATTTATCTTAATAATAAAAAAGTAGATTTTGAATTTTTAATATCTTTAATTCGGGAAAAAGGATTATATGGTAAATATATTGTTTTTAGAGATTTAAAAGATAGAGGTTATATTATCAAAGCAGGGTTCAAGTATGGTTCTGAATTTAGATTATATGAACGTGGAAAATCTCCTGGTGATGGACATTCACACTATTTAGTTAAGGTAATATATGAATTTGAGAATCTAAAGATTTCAAATCTTTCAAGTTATGCAAGGGTTGCTCATGGTGTAAAGAAAAATTTGATTCTTGCTGTGGTTGATGAAGATAAGGATGTTACTTATTATAATTTAAAATGGATGAAGCCTTAAATTACCCACATTTAAGAACCCCTTAAATTATCCATGCTTAAAAATCATGAAAATAAAATTAAAAAATAAAAGGTGATTTGTTGATAGACCCATGGAATATCTCTAATGTTGATCATGAAAATATCATGGATCAGTTTGGAATAAGAAGATTTAGTGATGTTGTAGATAGTATAAAAGATCCTAATTTATTAATGAGACGAGGCATCCTATTTGGACATAGAGATTTTAATTTAGTTCAAGAAAGAATAAATAAAAATAAGGATTTTATCTGTATAACTGGAATGATGCCAAGTGGAAAAATGCATATTGGTCATAAAATGGTTGTGGATCAGGTAAAATGGTATTTTAAACATAAAGGGAACATATTTATCTCAATAGCTGATATGGAAGCATATTCTACAAGAGGAAAATCGTTTGATGAAGGTAAAAAAATAGCTATTAATGAATATCTATCTAACTATCTTGCTTTAGGGTTGGACTTAACCCACAAAAATGTTAATGTCTATCTACAATCTGAATCTATGCCATTGAACGATTTATCATTTAAATTGTCCAAAAAGGTCAATATTTCTCAAATGAAAGCTATTTATGGATTTAAAAGCACTACAAACATAGCACACCTTTACACTCCCCTAATCCAAGTAGCTGATATTTTATTGCCACAGACTGAAGACTTCTGCTCCCCAATGCCAACTATTGTTCCTGTAGGTATTGACCAAGATCCACATATAAGGTTAACAAGAGATATAGCCATTAGATTTAAAGATGAATTTGGTTTTACATCTCCTGGTTCAACATATCATAGATTTATCACTAGTTTAACAAATGAAAAAATGTCAAGTAGCAAACCAAAAACAGCTATTTTTTTAAATGATTCATCTAATGTTGCTGAAAAAAAAGTTAAAACAGCTAAAACTGGTGGAAGAGAAAGCTTAAAAGAACAAAAAGAATTAGGTGGATGTCCAGATAAATGTGTTGTCTATGAACTTCTTCTCTATCATCTAATTCCATCTGATAAAGAACTTGAAAAAGTTTATGATGAATGTAGAAATGGAACATTACTTTGTGGTGAATGTAAACAAATGACTTCTAATAAAATCAAGAATTTCCTTGAAGATTTAGCTATTAAAAGAGATGAATCCTTTGAAATAGCTGAGAATATATTTTAAATAAATGTTCATCTATATTGATTCTAATTTAATAAAAACATTATTTGATATATCTTGTGTTATCTCTATATTGTTTTCATTTACTTTAATTTTTATAGGTTCTTGTTCATCGATCTTATTTTCAAGTTGAATTTTAGTTCCAATAGCTATTCCTAAACTTATAAGTTTGGGGAGAATAGTTGAGCTTCCTCCTCGAATAAATGCCACTTCTCCTTTCTCATCATCTAATAGCTGAGAGATAGGAACTAAATTATGGTCTCTAATCCCAATCTCGCTAATTTCTTCATTAGTTTGACATTCCTCACAGTTATCAAAATCATAATCACAGTAAGGAATTAATTTACCATCAGGACAAAAATCTGGATGTTTTAATATCAAACACATTGCCCTTTCAGCTTCATCTGAAAGACTATGTTCCATTTTACATGCTTCATCATGAATATTTTTATCTGTAATATTTAAAACATTTGATAAAAACTTTTCAAGAATTCTATGCTTTCTTGTTATTTTCTTTCCAATTTTTAAACCTTTATCTGTTAAAATTGCTCCTTTATAAGGCTCATAATTAATATATCCATTTGAAGATAATTTTTTAAGCATTCCTGTAACACTACCAGGAGCTAATCCTAAAACTTTTGATATTTTAGTTGTAGAAACACCCTTATCCTTACTTCCATAGCGATATAAAACCTCTAAATATTCCTCAATATTTTCACTTAATTTCATTAAATCACCTGTTGGAGTTTTTAATTACCTGATTATTTCTAATAATACAAATAGATATTTAAAAAACATCTTTAATATAAACTTACTTTAAAAAAAATAGAATTTAGAGAATATTATTTAATAGAAATAAAGGTTGTTAATCATTTTTATTTATTTTGTATTATAGATAAGAAGATTAATTTAAAATTTATTCCTCTTTAAAATTTTCAATTAGATTTTTTAAAGACTTTTCTAAGCCTTGTTTTCCACTCTCCACTCCTTCAACAATTTCCTCATATCTGATGTATTTCTCTATTTTAACTGCTTTTTCACCAATTCCAGATAGCCTAAATTTATGTTCACTATCACCTATTGAAAGAGAAAGTTCTTCTCTCTTAAGATCATCTTTAAATTCTAAAGCTTTATTCTTTAATTTGTCAACTAATTCATCCATATTATCACGATTTTATATAAAACAGTTTATAAATATTTTTGCAGTTTTAGAATATATAGTTATTTAATATGTAGTTAATTTTTTAAAATCATTATTATTATGAGGGTGTAACTTTTTGTGGAGTTTTTCTAAAACTTTCAAAACTATTTATAAATAAAAATAAATTTTTCCAAATAACTCCACACTTTTTTTTTACAATCTCTAACATTAAATATTATACATATTAATAAATTCTTATTATTAATATATTTTTTTTTTATTAATGTATTTTTTTTAAAAGAGTTAATAAAAACCCAAAATAACATAATATATTTTTTTATTAATATATTTTTTTTAAAAGAGTTAATAAAACCCCAAAATAACAGATTAATATGTTTTTATAGTTTCTATTCCTCCACCTAATTCATATTCAAGGAATATACTTATTTCATCACCTTTTTTAACATGTTCTTTTTTAATTGGAATTAAAAGAGGAGGGTTTAACATTGATGTTGGACCACAAATAAGATCTTCTGCTAATTTTGTGAAGGTGGTTATCTTAATAGAATTTAGAATACCATCCAAATCAATTTTAAAGATTAATTTAGTTTTAAATTTTAAATCGATTTTTTTATAGAAATCTACTTCGCTAAAATTAATAAAGTTACCTAAAATTTTATATGAAATTTTATTTTCTTGACTTAGATTATTTTCATCATCATAACAAACATGATCTAATTGTTTACTTGTTGATATTGGTTCTGCGATGCTTATAACACTACTTGGAATTATTGTACCATTAGATTTTAGATATTTGAGAACATGGTTAATAATTAAAGCCTGTTCTTCATCAATTAATCCAGTATCTAATGTTTCACAAATTATTAAATCTGCTTTATCTTTAAATTCATGATCTAAAATATCTTCACAGATTACTTCAACATTTATATTTTTTAGGCTACATTTAGCTTTTTTAACTATATTTGAATCTTTATCAATAGCTATTACTTTTTTTACTATTTTAGAAGCAAAGTATGATAAAACACCACTTCCACAGCCTAAATCATAGGCTATAAGGAAGCCATTATCATTTTTTAGGTGAACTTCATCAATAACTTCAAAAAAAGCAGATAACCTTTCAAAGTCTTTTAATAGATCTTGATGATACTTTGTTACTTCAAATAACATTTTAAAAAAACTCTAAATAATATACTTAAAGCATATTGTTAACATGACAAAAAATAAATGTAGAAATAAAAAAATTAAAAACTATAAAGTATTAAAATTAGTCAGGATCGAAATTTTCACCATTTGCTGTACTTGTAAGTTTAACATGATCAACACCTTTAAGTCTCATCATTTTCTCCGTTAATTCTCTTATGATGTTAACATCTCCACTTACAACAATAACTTCCATGCAGTATTTATGTGTCATGTGTACATGCATACTTGCATTAATTTGTTTTCTGTATTCATGTTGAACTTCAGCCAAATTCTCCATGACTGCAGTATAATAATGGTCGTAGATAACTGTGATAACACCAATTCTATCTCCTTCCATTTCACTCATCCATTGGTAACGAACAATGTAATCTTTTAAAGCATCTCTAATTCCTTTAGATCTTGATTGATAATCTCTATTTTTTAAAACAACATCGAAATCCTCGAGCAATTTTTTCGGTAAGGACATACTAATTCTCATCATTTTATCTCTCTTGTCATGACTTTTTTAAAATGCATAAAAGTTTAATCACAGTCTTTAAACATGATTAAAGCTTTAAACTATATAAAATTTTAAAAATTATTTTAATGATATTATAAAACTATTTATTATATATTAATATTACAATCATATTTAAAATTTATTATAACAAGGTCTCAAAAATGTAAAAAATCAACGGAATTTTAGTGCTTATTTAACATGATATATCATCAAATTCCATAATTTTTCATCTTCAGGTGAAAAACCTTCTTTTACAAGGATTTTTTTTATTTAATAGCTTGCATTAGCTTTATATTTAGATCCATCAATAGCAATACTGCTTAAATTAAGCATTCTTGCTTCTTTAGATAATTCTATCGTAGCTTTAAAAACTTCTCTAATCAAATCTTTCATGTTTATTTAAAACAGCTTATGGTGTTATGCTCTATTGTTTGATATCCTGTTAAGTACATGCATGCAACATCTCTTTCTATGCCTTTGCTAATTTTACGGCTAAAAATGCTATCAATAGCTCCAGCTATTAATGATGTTTATCATCATATACATGTCATGAGCAACTTGAGAAGTCTTAAACTTATGTTATTTCTCTGTATTTTTTTTATACTTGGGGTTATGTATTCCCTGACCTTTTCCACTAAAAAACATTCTAATCGCGATTAACATAGTCCCTTAGTCTGCGGATAACAAATCCATATTTTTATTGTATGATAATCGTATTCCACCAACTACATAATTTTTATTTCTCTACATTACAATGTGATATTTTATTATATATAAAACTAACCATTTTCAGAACATATAGAAAAATAGTTGTGCAAAATTTACTTATATGTACTTTTAGAAATTTAGTTTGATTATGAGTATATGAAATTTGAGCGATTTTATCATTATTTTTTGTATTTTAAGACACCATGTTATTTAATATAAAAATTTTCATTGCAATAGAATATTTGAAAGTTTTGGTATAATTACTATTCACTTAATACATCATGGGTAGTGTAAAAAAAATATCCAATGGTGTCAACTTAAGGAATTTTTCATCTAATTATTCTTAATTTCATTTGTTTTCTTTTAAAAATTTTTCCTATTATTATATGTACCTCTTTTCTTCGATTTTACTCTATTTCGATCTGTAGATAGCTTTTCTTCAGTTTTTATTAAATATTTTGAGAGAATAGATTATAATAAGGTGGATGAAGCTTCATTTACTGCAAATATGGGTTAAAAAGTTTTATAATTGGTGTGAGTAGCAATTTGATCATTATAGATATGTATTTAGATGCTGCTATGCCAGTATAAAATTATTTAAGAGGTGATAAACCATTAGTTTTGAATTTTTAGTATTAAACTAACAATAATGAATGTGATAGCAATGAAAAATTTCTTAGGTTGATAGCATTGGGAAGCTTAGTGACAAAAATTAAGTTTTTTACTATAAGTTCATAAAATTTTTGGAAAAATTAAAGGTGTTTAACATTCCAAAATAAGGTAAAGATTGATTTAATGAAAAATGCTTTAAATTAATTTTTAATGATTTTAATAAATATATAGTGAATTTAAGCGAAATTTATTTGTATTTTTAGAAACATCTTATATTTCTACTTTAAAACATTTGATGGGATAATAAATTACACATCCCTCATTTTTTCATGAAAATCTAACAACCTAAAGATATATAAATATCTAAAAAAATATAATTTTAGTAGAAGTTATATGTATTTTAGATATAAGTTTCTATTGATAAATTAAGGTGTTTACATGACTAAAGCTAAGTGTAAAATTTGTGGATATGTTTATGATCCTGAAAAAGGAGAGAAACGAAGAGGTATAGCTCCAGGCACAGAATGGAGTGGTGTCCCCGATGATTTCAGATGTCCTTCTTGTGGAGCTGCAAAGAAGAGTTTTGTTGAAATAAATTAATTGCTTAAATGGTCTTGAAATAGTTATTTAAGATATTTCTATATAAAATATATTTAAATTGGATTTTACTATTTTATTAGAGGTGATAATATGGATAAATATGTTTGTGAAATTTGTGGTTATGTATACGATCCTGAAGCAGGTGATCCTGATAATGGAGTAGATACAAGAACTGATTTTTCTGATATTGATAATACTTGGGTTTGTCCAATATGTGGAGCATCAAAAGAAGATTTTACACCACAATAACCTTTAATTTTTGTAATTTGCCTTTTAAGAGGGTTGTTAAAAGCTTTTTAATTGTATGAAACTTTATAAATATTTTAATAGAATTATAAAATTATAATTTGACCTTATTTAATTAAATATTTAGAATCTAAAAAATCAAAATATGAAGTACAATTAAGTTTATATATGATTAACACCATAACATTATATGGCTAGACTGGAGGGTTAGAGGTCCTCTGTAAGCACAAACCCTCTTTGGTGCGGTTGAAGTTCAAGGGGCGGCTTGTTGAATAAGTAATCGCCTGATAAATTAGCATAGAAGCTTTGTCCTACAGGATTAGTGGTCATAAGGTCTTAACTGGAGGGTTAAGATAAATTATGTTTGTTATAGGAATGTGTTAGGCATGGAAATGAGCAGCTCTACTATAAACAACTGATGCTTGTAGATAAACGAGGTGGAGTTAATTTCTCAGATAACTTTTATTTATGATTCAGGTCCACCTTTGAATATGCCATTATTACTTGTCGGGGTGGCCCAGCCTGGTACGGCGTTGGACTGCTAATCCAATGATCCCTTGGATCACACGGGTTCAAATCCCGTCCCCGGCGCTGTTTTTTTTTAGATACTGTATTTTAATTAACCTATTAATCAAGAATATTTCGTTAAATAATCAAATTTCCACTTCCCTCTCTTAGAATAACAGGTTCTTTTTTAGTTAAATCAACCACGGTCGAAAATTTATCTGGTTTTAAAGGTCCTACATCAATAGCTAAATCAACATCATAATCTAATTGTTTAACTATCTTTTTTGGAGTGGATAATGTTTCCATTGAGGACTTATTAGCACTTGTAGCAGTTATAGGAAAGATTTTTGAAAGTTCAATAGCTATTTTATTCTTTGGAACTCTGACTCCAATTTTATTACTACTTCTATCAAAAAATTTAAAACCTAATCCTCTTTTTTTATACATTATGAATGTGAACGAACCTGGAAGATTTTTGTTTAAAATACTAATATTCCTTTTATTTCCTTCTACTAACATTAAAACTGACTTAATGGATGGGAAACATGCAGATACAGGTTTATATTCATTTCTTTTCTTAATGTTATACAACTTTTTAACAGCATAACCATCAAACAGGTTTACACCCAAACCATAAACCGTATCAGTAGGATAAATAATTGTTCCACCTTCTGAGAGAATATGAACAGCATAATCTATTATTTCTAAATCATTAGCTTTCATCTTTAAAATTTCCATTAAGCATCCCTCTGCATATTAATCTATAAATCTAATTAGTTATTAAATCAGTTCAATTATCAATTAATCTTTTAAATGTTTCATGACCATATACAAATTAAAATACTAAATCTTTGATTTTTTAACCTAATATTGTATGATAGTAACAACATTTTTAATAATTAATATTGGGTAAATGATCTATAAATGTTTCTTTTTAATTTTCTCCTCATTTATGTGGTGATACTCATGAAATGAAAATTAATACCTTTTGTTACGGCATATTATATCCGATAACTATATATAATAATCTTAAACTATATTTTATTGATCAATAATTACTTTTTAATCAAGTAATTTTTATTTTTATTAATTTTTATAAAATAAAAATGTAATTAGATTAGAGGAGGAGATTATTATTTTAGAGTGTAATATAAAAGAAATTGATTGGAATGAGTGTTGGAATAAAGTCTATGAAGAAAATAGTACAAAAAAGAAGAAAACTTGGAACGATGTCGCTAAGAAGTTTAAACTGTGGGAGAAGCATGATGATTACCCTGGAAAGTTAATAAACAAAATGTCTTTAGATAAAAATGATTCTGTTCTGGATTTAGGTTCAGGTGATGGGAGTGTAACCTTGAAAGTGGCTACCAAGGTTAAAAAAGTAACAGCTGTTGACA
>JAISZW010000199.1 GCA_031284445.1 Candidatus Methanovirga basalitermitum
ATCATGTAAAAAGACAGCAATATTGCATGTATTTTTAGCAGGGTTACTCACAACACTAGGGTACAACGGAAAATCAGACCTGCAAAGGCTTGCAGAATCATGAAAAAAATAGGACCCTAAAAATATTAAATAAATGGAGAAAGTTAACATTAAAACATGAAAGTCAATAACATGACTTCTCCAAAAAGTAATTTGTCATTTGAACTACATGAATCATAATGGTACCGAAAGAATCATGATCAAAAGACACATTATGCTTATTCAGTATTTTTTCCCAATTATCATCATAAAAATTGAAAATGTAATAAAAGAACTAAATTTTCATGAAATCTTAAACAGAATCCATGAAAATTATTTTAGATTTTCTTGAAATATTTAGATATAAGCATTAATCAATGAAAGGCATATCAGTTGAATTTTTCACATCCTCATAAAAATCAATGAAAAATGTTCAAAATTAATCATTTGCTATTTTTTTCTCTTTATGGGATAATTAAGCATTGAAAAAGAAAAATATCCTTATTTAATCAGATTTAAAAACATACGTAAAGAATGAGAAAATTTAAACTGATCAGGATATACTTATACATAATTTTAATATTAAAATTTTAATTAAAATTTAGCTATTTTTTAATATGATGATCAAAAAATGATTTATAAATAAAAATAAATTGTTATAATAAATTAAATTAAAAATAAATGAATTAATACTATTATTATGAAAAATAAAAAAAATCAAAGACATTTTTAGTGATTAAAAAATAATATAAAGTAATAGTACAAAAATGTACTACAAAGGTTTAAATAGTACTGTATCTAACATATTTAGATAGTGAAGTTCTTAAAGTTACCATAGAACTTCTTAAGTTTATGTTTCAATCAAGCTTTAATTACATGTAATGAGTTGTAAAAATGTTTTTTCCATCAATTGAACAAGCAAAAAAAATAATTGAGGAGGATGACTATAAGGTTATTCCTATTAGTATGGAAATATTATCTGATATCATAACTCCAATTGGAGTGTTAAAAATTCTAAAAAATAAGAGTAAAAATTGCTTCATATTAGAAAGTATGGAAAATCTAGAAAATTGGGGTAGATACACCATACTAGGATTTGATCCAACTTTGGAGATTAGTTGTGAAAACAATTTTCTAAGTATAAAAGGCTATAAAAATTTAACTAAAGAGACTGATAACCCTAAAAAATACATCAACCAAATAATCGCTGAAAATAAGAGTCCTAAGATGCCAGAACTTCCTCCTTTTACAGGAGGATTAGTAGGCTACTTTGCCTATGATTACATTACCTACATTGAACCATCACTTAAATCAACAGAAAACCAATCTAATGGATCATTTAAGGATGTTGAATTGATGTTATTCAATGAAATAATTGTTTTTGATAATCTTAAAGCGAAAATCTTTCTAATCGTTAACATAAAAACAAATAATCTAAAAGAAGAATATGAGAAAGGTATGACTAAATTAATGGAATTAAAAGATATAATAACTAATGGAACTCCAATTGATGAAAATAGATTAAGATTATTAGATGATTTTAAACCTTTTCTTTCCAAAAAAGAGTATTCTAAGATAGTAGAAAAAGCTAAAATTCATATAAAAGAAGGAGATATTTTCCAAGTTGTGCTGTCTAATCTAATTTCTTGTAAAATAGATGGTAGTTTACTGGATGTGTATAGAATTCTTAGAACATCCAATCCTTCTCCTTATATGTTTTATTTTTCAAGTGAAGATATTGAAATAGCTGGTGCTTCTCCTGAAACACTTGTGAGACTTCAGGATAAAGAATTATACACCTTTCCATTGGCTGGAACAAAACCAAGAGGCAAAAATAAAGAAGAAGATGAAAGATTAGAGAAAAGTCTTCTTACAGACGAAAAAGAGCTTGCAGAACATAATATGTTGGTTGACCTTGGAAGAAATGATCTTGGAAAGGTTGCTAAATTTGGATCTATTAAACTTGAAAAATATCTTAGTATTGAAAGGTTTTCTCATGTCATGCATATAGGATCAACGGTTTTTGGAAAATTAAGAGAGGACAAAAATGCTTTAGATGTTATTGATGCAATTCTTCCAGCAGGAACTCTATCTGGTGCACCTAAAATCAAGGCTTGTGAAATTATAAACAATTTAGAGGCTAACAAAAGAGGAATCTACGGTGGAGCAATTGGTTATATTAGTTTATCTGGAAATATGGATACTTGCATAGCTATTAGAATAGCTTTTGCAAAAAACAACAAGATATTTGTCCGTTCAGGAGCGGGAATAGTTGCAGATAGTGTTCCTGAGTTAGAATTTGAAGAATCCACAAATAAAGCAAAGGCAATTTTAAATGCTATAAAATTGGCTGAAAATATGAGTGCTTAATCTGGTGATAAAATGATTTTACTAATTGATAACTACGATAGTTTCTCTTACAACTTATATCAAATGATTGGAGAGATGAACTCAGATATAAAAATCGTTCGCAATGACAAAATAGATTTATCCAATGTTAGAGAACTTTCTCCAGAAGTTATAATTATATCTCCTGGACCAGGTAGACCAGTTGATGCTGGGATTTCAATAGCTATTGTAAAGGAATTTTATAAAGAAATACCAATATTGGGGGTTTGTTTGGGTCATCAAGCTATTTATCAGGCTTTTGGGGGGAAAATCACTTACTCAAAGAAATTGGTTCATGGAAAATCCTCTATTATTGAACTAGATCTGGGAAATTATTTGTTCAATGACCTACAAAATGAGATCTCTGTAGGTCGTTACCATTCTCTTTCTGCAAATAAAGAGTCCTTACCTAAAAATATTTCCATAATAGCTAAATCAAAAGTTGATAATGAAATAATGGCAATATCTCATGAAGAATATCCTGTTTATGGGTTGCAATTCCATCCAGAATCAATATTAACTCCCAATGGTAAGATTATTTTGAAGAATTTTTTAAACATTATTTGAGGTAACGAGTATGATAAAGGAAGCTATTTTAAAATTAACTAAAAATCAAGATATTTCCTATGAAATGGCTGAAGAGTCTATGAATGAGATAATGATGGGTAAAGCAAGTGATATTCAAATGAGTTCATACTTAACAGCTCTATCCATGAAAGGTGAGACAATCAATGAAATAACTGCATCTGCAGCTTCCCAAAGAAATCATTGCATAAAGCTATTAACCAATATGGATGTTTTAGAGATCGTAGGTACTGGTGGAGATGGTTCAAATTCATTTAATATCTCTACAATATCTGCTATTGTGATTTCTTCAGGAGGAGTTCCAGTAGCTAAACATGGCAATAGAGCATCATCAAGTAAATGTGGTGCTGCTGATGTTTTGGAGGCTTTAAATGTTAATATAGAACTTTCTCCTGAAAAAAGTAAAATCTTACTTGAGGAGATTGGGATTTGTTTTTTATATGCTCAAAATTATCATTTGGCTATGAAGTATGTGGCTCCAGTTAGAAAAGAGTTAGGTATTCCCACAATTTTTAATATTTTAGGTCCTCTATTGAATCCTGCTGGGGCTAATATGGAGGTAATTGGTGTCTATGATGAGTCTCTTGTTCTTCCAATAGCTATGGTTATTCATAATTTAGGTGTTAAAAATGCTATGGTAGTCTATGGTCAAGATAAACTGGATGAAATCTCAATTTCTGCCCCTACCACTACTTGTGAGATAAAAAATGGCAAATTTTCCCAATATACATTAAATCCTGAAGATTATGGTTTTAATTTGGCTTTGAGGTCTGAAATAACTGGGGGATCTCCATATATAAATGCTAAAATAGCATTAAACATTTTAAATGGTGAGGAAGGTCCTAAAAGAGATGCTATCGTCCTTAATTCAGCTGCAGGATTTTATATCTCTGGAAAAACACTTAGTTTAGAAAAAGGCATAAATATGGCTGAAAAACTTATTGAAAGTGGGAAAGCTAAAGAAAAGTTGGATAGCTTTGTTAACATGTCAAACAGGATACAGGAAACTTGATGCTGAAAAATCCAACTGATGGATTTTCTGATTTTGCTATTTTAATTTGAAATCAGAATTTTTTAAAATTTTCGTGCTTCTTCAATATGTTTTTAAAAAACATATAACACTTTATTTGACTTTAATTTTCCTTATAGTACCTGTCACACAATTCAAATATTCAAATTTTAATTAAAATGAATATTTTTCGTGTTTAAAATTTAAAAGCTCTTTATAAATGAAAATAAGATATTATAATAAGTTAAATTATCTCTTATATTAATTAATTACTTAATCGGATACTTGCCAGCATACTCCTTTTATTAGGATAAGCAGAACTGTATTTTACTATTCAATAATTTTTAAAGAATGAATATCTTAAGTTGATGATATTGCTGTTATCCTTATGCTCCCGCCCTAAAGCTCGCAAAATGTGATAAGGTTCATAGCTATTTTAATTCATAACTAAAATCGTCTTCAGGTAAATCAAATAAGTTAATTACACCTCGAATCCTCTTCATCATATTGTCTGAAGAAAAATTAGTTTCAGCATATATGTCGGTACCTTCGATTAAATAAGGATCTTTTAGTATTGTATTGTCTTTTGAAAAATAGGTTCTAGCTCTTCTAGTTCTACCCTTTAAAGTAAGCACTCTATCAAAATCTGATCTTTCATTTTTAATAATTCCTAACAATTTAACATATAAATCTGTCCAATGTTCGACTGTATATGACTTTCCTTTAAATATTAACTTTTTGGGTCTTTTAGAAGTAAGTCCCTGATTTGAATCCAAATTAACTTTCATTATAAAACCTCATATTGTAGATACATTAAGCATTTTGAACATATCCATAAATCTCAATTTAAACTTTCTAAATTGAGTTCTAAGTTTAAAGTAGAGTATTAATATTATGTTTTTCATAATAGTATATAAACATTTCGGCTATCTCCAAAATTCCATGGTAAATTTATTATCAAAGAGACATCAGATAAAATAAATTGGTGTGTCCAAAATTCATGGTAGGAATAGTTGAAGGATTTAGGATTCATGCATAACCTATGTATTTTCCATTTAATCAAAGATTTAAATGAAATCTCTCACAAGAAAATGAAGAGTATAATACTTTACCTAACTTTTAAATGGGGAGGGTGTAAAAAAGTGTGGAGTTTTTTTCGATTTTTGAAAAAAATCGAAAATGATCATAAACCTTTACTTTACTAAAAGTATCATCCACACAAAACTCATGCTTGAAAAATACAGTTAACACACTATAAAATAAAAAATAAGCAGAATTAAATAGTAA
>JAISZW010000208.1 GCA_031284445.1 Candidatus Methanovirga basalitermitum
ATTGCGATGGTGGTAGATAAGGGTAAATTCTTATTTGATGTAAAGAAAAAAGAGAAAGAGAAAGCAAAACTCGTGCAAAGCACTAAGGTAAAAGAAATTACTGTTAAACCAAGAATTGGAGATAATGATTTAGCTAGGTTTGCCAAAAATACTATCGATTGGTTGCAAGAAGGCTGTCAGGTTAAATTTAAAATTAAAGCACCTGGAAGAATGGCTGCACTGAGTGATTTAATTCAACAAGTTTATGAGAAGTATGTTGGATTGGTTGGGGATAAGGCAAAAATCCAACAACCACTTAAAAAATTATCTCCAATTTTATATTCTGCTTTTTTAGTACCTAATAAAAAGTAGTATTATAATATATACATGCGCAAAATTAAGGTAACTAATGCCAAGATTAATAAGAAATTGATTGGTGATGAAATTAGTTATCATCAACTTCCTGTCAGTAAAACAAGGACAACAACCACTAAAGGTGGAAAAACTGGTGGTAGCAAAAAACCAAAACCAAAACCAAAATCTAAACTTGATACACTTATTGATTTTATGATAGAACAACAATCAATTAATAAATTAATTCTTGAATTTATGGCTAATCAAAATGCTTTCAATATTAGATTGGAAGCAAAAGTAGATAAGTTAGATGAGAGAGTGGCTAATTTGGAAGTCAAGGTTGAGAAATTAGATGAAAGAGTTGCCAATTTAGAAATCAGAGTTGCAAAGATTGAACAAGATGTTGCTGCTTTAAATACTAGGGTAGAAAAACTAGAGAATGCTGTTTTTAGACTAAATAAAGCAGTTTTCAATGATTAATATGAATAAAAATTTAGTTAAAGCAATATATATATATATATATATATAGGATTATCTAGTTCTATTGGAAAACTAATTAAATTTGGGAGGGAATATATTCAAGCATCTTATGGACTATAGTTCGTTGTATGATTTAGATTTAGTTTCACATATTAAAGCAAGAAAGCAATTTCTTGTCTCTAATCGATATAAAGCAATGTCATTCGAAGAAAAGATCGCTTGGGCTAAAGAAAAAATAAAGGAATTTTTAGAGATCTTTAATGATAAGTCAGACCAATTACCAATAATTAGTTTCAGCGGAGGAAAAGATTCGTGTGTTCTGCGCCATTTAGTTTTTGAGGTACAAAAAGAACTTGGCTATGCAAAAAAATGCATTTCAATTACTGGCGCTGAAATATTTCACCCTGCCACATTAAAATTTATTGAACAACATAAGAGGAGGGGAGATGAAATTATGCCCCCATTAAAAGATTTTGCATCAATAATCAAAGATGAAGGATATCCAGTAATATCAAAACAATTAGCACAGAAAATATCTCACGTGCGCAATACAAGGAATCATAAAATCTACATTCGTTCCGTATTCGGATTAGATAATAAAAGTTTTGGGACACTACCACTAATCTATTGTCATTTTTTGGATAAAAAATTTATTGATTATAAGATATCACATAAATGTTGCGACTACCTTAAAGGTGCTTTGAAACACGATAGCCGGCCAAGCTTTATAGGGACAACTATCGAAGAATCAAGATTAAGAAAAGATAGTTGAATTAAATATGGATGTAACTATATCAATAAGAATAAATCTATGTGTCGCCCATTGAGTTTGTGGACAGAAAAAGATATATGAAAATATATTGACCTAAAAAAGATACAAATATCACCAATTTATAAACTTGGATACAAAAGAAGTGGTTGTATGGTATGTATGTTTGGCATGTCACTAGAAAATGGATTAAGTAAGAGAGCGCCAAATTATCGTAATCGTTTTGAACTTTTGTATGACACAAACCCCAAAGCTTTCAATGCTTTTGTTATTGATAAAACATTTGCTTTATGAAAACCATTGACAGATATGAATGTACATTTGAAAGTAAAAAATAAAGAATATCAATCTTTATATATAAAAAGGCATAAGAAATTAATTGAATGATATGCAAATTTTGAGAACAACTTTTCTAAAGTTTTAGATGAGATTGAATCACGTAATCCAAATATTTGGGCTAAAGATGAGAAACAGTTAATTTTTAATAAATACAAAAAATCAGCACAATTTTATTTAAATGGAGGTGATAATGTTTAATAAGTTAATAATGCTATCAAGTGATCCGGAAAAAAATAGTTCTAGTGAAAATTATTATTTTACATTTAAGGAAATTTTCGAACGGAAAGATGTACATTTACCATTTCATTATTTAATAACAGAATATCAGCGACCATACGATTGAGGTAATATGCAAATAAGAACACTAATTGATGATATAAAAAAACTAAGTGAAGATAAAGTACATTATTTTGGAGTCATGTATCTTGGGAATGATGTTTCCGTAGGAAATGATGAATTATCACCAATTATGGATGGACAACAACGTTTCATAACAATTTTATTGATATTACAAGCCCTTAAATATTCAGAAAAACTCCCAACAATTTACCTTTACGATACCTACAAAAAGAATACAATAATGTTATTCCCAGAGTTTGAAAAAGACTTTGATAATTTAGGCAAAGAGTACAAGAAAAAAATAAATGAAAATAAAAGAATTATTGAAAAAGAGATTAGTAGCTTGAGTGATGAAGTTAAGTGTAATTTAATATCCCGAATATTAAATAATCTTAATATGATAGTGGTAAAATGTAAAGATAGTGCTATTGAGACTGAGATTTTTCAAAATCTCAATGCAAAAGGAAAAAAATTAGATGAAATTGATAATATAAAGACTCATATTCTTGCCGAACATGTTAAACTTGGATTAGAATTTAGAGAAAATTGATCAAAAATTAATAAAAAAGGTAAATCAAGTATAAAAAAATTCCTCTCATCGCTGCAAAAACAGTTATATGTAAATTTGCCAATCTCTTCCAGTCCAAAATATGAAAAATTCATAAAGATATGTGGCAAAGAATTAGTTGATCCTTTTAATGAAACTGTTGAAAAATTTGATTGACAAGAATTAGATGAAAAAGATATGTTTGATAATAAAACTAAAAATAATCAAAACTGAAAAAATTATCAAGCAGCTTGTTGATTTGCTAAAAAAATGTCATGAAACAAAAAAATGGAGGGTGAGTTAATAAATAATTTTACTGAATATGAAAATGATTCTAAATCTGCACTTATATTATTTTTATTATTTTACTTGACATTTGTGGTGGATGCTAACTTTAGATTTACATCGGAAAATCAATACCTTATCGATGACTTTATAAAGATGAATCTTATTTCACGTAAAGATAAAATTAAAGAATTATTTGGAAAATTTAAAAATGGTGCAATCGAGCAAATAAAGTATAGTACAGACTCAAAAAATAAATCTCGAGATAAATGCCTATATCCATTGTTGTTTTTTACAGCTATATTAGATGGTAATTTTAATTATCTTTGACAGCTTCTTGTAGAACATAAAAACATACACCGTGATCATTATATTCCAAAAAAATTAAAAAACACATATCATAATTCTGATTATCCAACGTATATCGAAACACATATAAATGACTTTTATAATTTGAGACCATTAAGTGAAGCACTAAATCGAAATAAAAGCAACCTAATGCCTAATGAATTTGTGAATGACAAATCCATAAATTATGATAAAATAAAAGAATATTGAAATCGAAAAAAAGAAGAAATGATAAATAATTTTGAAAAAGTTATCGATAAACTCACAAAATAATATAATAATATTATGCCTAATCTAAAAGCAAGTATTAAAAGTGTTAAAAAAACAGCTAAAAAAACTACACGTAATCGTATTATTATCTCTACATTAAAATATAATGCTAAGAAA
>JAISZW010000218.1 GCA_031284445.1 Candidatus Methanovirga basalitermitum
CAAGAATTCCGAAGATTCTGTCTTTATAATTCCCATATTCTTTTAATCTCTTTTCTTTTTTTCCTTTTATCTTTTTTCAATTCTTCAAGTTTCTTTTTGTTCTTTTTTTATTTTCAGTATTGAAAATAAATGGTAATTTCTCTGTTATTTCATTGATTTGTTTCTTTAAGCTTTTATCTTTCTTTTATTTTCATTGTTGAAAATTTAGAAGAATTTTATTCTTTGTTTATCTTGTTTAATGTTTTATAGTTCTTGCATTAGGTTCTGCTTTAATGGGAATTGCAAAGTTGGTGTGCTACATTTAAACTATCCAGAATTGGAGCATAAGATTTATCATCATATGAAACTATTTTCCACATTTCTTATTAGGATTTATACTTTTGGATGTGATTAAGTCACTTTTGTTGATTAATTTTTCACAGTATAGATTTCTATACAATTCGCATCCACATTTGGGACATTCTAAATCTTCTCAAAGTAAACAATTTTAGATAATTTTACTTTTCGTTTTATAATTCATCTTCCTACACCAATTGAAATTCAGCAATATTTCTATTCCACCCACAAAAAGGAGTGGTATCCGTTCACAGTTATTATATTCTTCTGACTTTGCTACTACGATTATTTAACGCCATTCGCTTACTTCAATATCCTCTACCTCCAGAAGAATATTAGTTACCATTTACAATCAAACCTACCTAAAAAAAACAATTTTATTTTAAGGACTTCAAGACTTATCAGGTTAATCTCTTCTAAGTATACGAATGATTTAGACTCAATCATTACACCGACAAATTATATGGGTTGTGAACTAATAAGTATGTAATGAGTGCTTATTTCCTCTGCCAAGACAATAGTAACCAATCAAGGTATTATATCCCACCTATTGCTTATAATAACGATGCTTATAAATTGTTCACTTATCGTTAGCCATTTCATTTTCTCTAGCCATTAATCACATTGGATACTGTGTGATTAATTAGACATTTCCATCATGTGACCTTAACCAATCACTCAGTTAAGAGTTTCTGGCAAGAATTCCACACAACTGGGATTGAAACATTTAATTATCTAATTAAATTATTTCATTGATTAATTAAAGAATAGAGATACTGTCCTGTCGAAAAGTAATATTTATATGCTATCTTATACTAAAAATCTTATTATTCATGTATTTCATGAATAAAAACAACGATTGGAGGATTTTCATTATGAGATCTTTTAACCCATTTTGGAGGACTACCTTTTTTCTCAATACATGGCAAGTAAAGGTATGGGGAATCAGTTAAATTCATTTATAAATTCAGTCATTATGGAAAATAATGATTTATTAGTTTCTATAGATATTATTGCAAATAAATTAATTGTGGATGAAATTAGTGGAAAGAAGAATTGCATCTTGGATTAAGATCAGTTGCTTTTGATGGCAGATATTTCATACAAAACTTTAAAAAAGTTTAAGAAAATCAAAGATTTTCTAACCATGAAAAATCGAAGATTACCAAAAATCGAAGATTTTCCTAGATTTTTCTTGTCAGCGAATTAAAAATTCACTCAATTAAGCAAGTTAAGTTTTGATTCAAATTTTAACTACAAACATTTTGATCAGACTTTTTCTAAAAGTTTGACAGAGTACTCAAATTCAGCTAAAAAAGGCAAAATAGAGGACTTGAATGCTCATGTTTTAATAAACATACTTGATTTTGACTTTTGTAAAAATGATATTGCAAACCAAAGATTTAATATTCTGGGAAGTATAGATAATTGTTTATATTTCAACTACCTAAACAATATACAACATAAGCATACCAGCATTTAGAAGGATGAAAAAAGATTTAAAGAATCCATTGCACAGATGGATAATATTTTTTGATGTTAAAGTTCTAATGAGCTTATAAACGAGGTGATTGAAATGGATGAAGATATAAAATTAGCAGATAAAAAATTTACTGAACTACTTTCAGATGAAAGCATTTCACGACTATCAGAAGACAAGTAGCAAATGGAATTAGAAGGTGAATTATCACACAGCAAAGAAGAAGGTAAGATGGAAGGTATAAAAGAGGGTGAATTAAAAGGTAAAATAGAAGGTAAGATGGAAACGGCTATTAGTTTGTTAAGGAGAAGATTTGATTTAAATTTGGTTAGTGAAGTCACGACCCTTCCAACTTCAAAACTTAAAGATTTAAAATACTAAACAAAGGTTATTAATTCAAGGATTCTGTCAAAAAACTTGATTTGAATATAATTTAGAGTTAATATGAATATAATTTAGAGTTAATATGAATATAATTTAGAGAATATGACGAAATTTCGTATTCTTTTATTTTTTTTTCAATTATTTATCAATATAAATATATATTTAAAATAATTATATTCTATGCGATAAAAATCCTTAAGTTTACAGCATTGTATTTTTCACAGAAACATATATAAGTAATAAGTTTCAAAACATTAATTATATATTATAGTAAAAAACTTAATTTGGCACTAAACTTCCTGATTCATTTATATATGACCTGATAGTTTTAATGCTAAATCTGGTGCTACACTAAATATTATTAAAAAGTATAAAATCCGATTTTATTTGCTACTTTATTAAACACGATTGTTTCTTGTTTTAATATAAGAAAATTAAAACTACTTATAAGATAGAAAATATTATATATATATCATTATACTAAATTAAATATTAATATGTAGTGAATTATTATGTTAGAAGTGGGCAACAATTGCTTTTTTTATCTTTAAATGACTATAAAGCTATCCAACATTGTTGTATGTAGAGATACATAAATGTGGGAAAATGATGGTTTGTTCCTATTTTAGAATTGTTGTCCAATTTCATTACTATTTTTATTAATCATGTTAGAATTATCATCTAATTCAAAGTCATTACTAAATAATCATTGTAGAGGTGTATTTTATGAAAGATAAAACATTAGAAGGAACAACAACTGTAGGAATTACATGTGCAGATGGAATTGTATTTGCAAGTGAAAGAAGAGCAAGTATGGGGAATTTAGTTGCTCATAAAGTTGCTGAGAAAATATTTAAGATTGATAAACATTTAGGAGCTACAATAGCTGGCTCTGTTGCTGATGCTCAAAGTTTAATGAAAGTTATTTCTGCTGAAGTTTCTCTATACAAAATGAGAAATGGTGAAAACATTAGTGTAGAGTCTGCATCTGCTATATCATCCAATATCTTACATTCCTCCCCATTATATGTGCAAACTTTACTTGGAGGAATAGATGAAAATGGAGCTACAATTTACTCTTTAGATCCTGCTGGAGGTATGATTAAGGATACATTTATTTCGACTGGTTCTGGGTCTTTATTTGCTTATGGTGTTTTAGAAGACAGATTTGAAGATGGTTTAACTGTAGAAAAAGGAGTAGATGTAGCTATAAGAGCAATTAATTCAGCTACGGAGAGAGACACTTTTTCTGGAAATGGTGTTTTAGTCGCTACAATCACAAAAGGAGGATTTAAAATGTTATCAGAAGATGATATTAAAAAGAAATTAAAAAATTTAAGTTAAAGAATTAAACTAAAAATAAATAAATTTAAATTATAATTAAACTTAATCGTGATTTAATCTACAAATATTAAATTTTAATCTTTCTTTTAATATTAAATTACTGGTAAAAACAGTATATATACTATTTTTATTCATGTAAAGTATACTTTACATCTTTTTTTGAGTGATTATATGGGTTCAGAGATTTTAGAAGAAATTAAAACTGCAATCATTGAAAAACTACCTGAACGAGTTAAATTAGCTAATATCGAGTTTGAAGGATCAGAAGTGGTGATATATACAAAAAATCCTGAAATAACAGCTGATAATGGGGACTTAATAAGAAAACTAGCTAAAGACTTAAGAAAAAGGATAATTATTCGTTCTGATAAAAGTGTTCTTTTAGACCCAGAAAAAACAATCACAAAAATTCATGAAGTTGTTCCTGAAGAAGCAGGAATTACTAACATTGGATTTGACGATGTAACACGTGAGGTTCTTATTGAGACCAAAAAACCAGGGATCGTTATTGGAAAGTTTGGAGTAACCTCAAGAGAAATAGTGAGAAATACTGGATGGGCTCCGAAAATTCTAAGAACACCACCAATATCTTCAGAAATCATTGGAAAGATTAGACATATCTTAAGACAGAATAGTAAAGAAAGAAAACAATCACTTCAAGCTTTTGGTGTTAGGATTCATCAAGAATTAAAATATGAGAGCGATTGGATAAGATTAACATCTATGGGTGGATTTAGAGAGGTTGGAAGATCATGCATGTTACTGCAAACTCCTAACAGTAGAGTTCTACTTGATTGTGGAGTTAATGTCGCGGGGCATGATGATAAATCTTCATTCCCATACTTAAATGTACCTGAATTCAATTTAGATGAGTTAGATGCTGTCGTGATATCTCATGCACATTTAGATCATTGTGGTTTCGTTCCATATTTGTATCACTATGGATATGAAGGACCTGTTTTCTGTACAACACCAACAAGAGATTTAATGACTTTACTACAGTTAGACCATATTGATATAGCCCATAGAGAAGATAATCCTCTACCTTTTAATGTAAAACATGTCGAAAAGACTGTGAAACGTACTATAACTCTTGATTACGGTGAAGTTACAAATATAGCTCCAGATATAAAATTAACTCTTCACAATGCTGGACATATTATTGGTTCTGCAATGTCCCATATGCACATTGGGGATGGGCAACATAACATAGTATATACTGGTGACTTTAAATATGAAAGAAGCAGGCTACTTGAACCAGCAACATCAAAGTTTCCAAGAATAGAAACCTTAATTATGGAAAGTACCTATGGAGGTCATGAAGATGTTCAACCATCAAGAAATTCTGCTGAAAAAGAACTTATGAAAATAATTTATAAAACCTTAAAACAAAAAGGTAAAGTTTTGATTCCTGTTTTTGCAGTAGGGAGAGCCCAAGAATTAATGATAGTCTTAGAAGAGTATATGTGTCATGGTATGATTGAAGAAGTCCCGATCTACATTGATGGTATGATTTGGGAGGCAACTGCAATTCATACTGCAAGACCAGAATATTTAAGTAAGGACTTAAGAGACCAAATATTTCATGCAGGTAGAAATCCATTTATTTCAGATGCATTTCATAAGGTTGTTAATTCCAACGAAAGAAAAGACATTGTAGAAGGAGAACCATCAATTATTCTATCTACATCTGGAATGCTTACTGGTGGAAATTCTGTTGAATACTTTAAAGCGTTGAGTGGAGATGAAAAAAGCACATTAATCTTTGTTGGATATCAATCAGAAGGTTCATTGGGTAGAAGAATTCAGAAAGGTTGGACTGAAATTCCAATGGTTGAAGAAGGAAAAACTAAGGTTTATAATGTTAAAATGAATGTTGAAACTATTAAAGGTTTTAGTGGGCATTCTAACAGACGACAACTCATGGATTATGTTAAGAGATTAAATGTAAAGCCAGGTAAAATCATTACATGCCATGGAGACCCACATAAAACTGCTGATTTAGCATCAAGTATACATAGAAATCTTAAAATCGAAACCAAAACTCCACTTAATTTAGAATGTACAAGAATTCAATGAATAGAGTTATTGTACTGATTTTAGATTAGAAATATCTATAAACAGGATAAATAGAGATGTTTTAATGGATGCAGTAAATTTTTCTCAATATAAACTTGGTAATTCAACGATAAATGATCTAATTTCCTTTGTTTATAGAAGTTACTATCACTACTTATCATATCATATTCAAGACTTAAACATTACTCCAAGTCAGATTAGATTTATTCTATTTTTGAGTCTGTAAAAAATTGTGGAGTTTTTCCTTATATTACTTCATTTCCCAAAGAGAGCTAAATACTCCAATAATCCTTTAATTACTGAAAATCTTCGATTTTCATAATTACAAAAATTTAAGAA
>JAISZW010000224.1 GCA_031284445.1 Candidatus Methanovirga basalitermitum
TGTTTATCAATTATTAATCTTAATTATAATTATAAAAATTCTTTAAATCAAATTTAAATAAATTATATTGGATATAATATTTTATAAAATGACAAACTTTTCCAAAATGACTATAATAATGTTTACATTTTTAATAAAATAATCCATGAAAGAGCAGAAGTATAAGATGTCATGATAAATTATTAAGCATCCGAATGGGTTTGCTGATTTATTTAGTGTTTTAAAAGGAGCATATGGACTCCAGACGAATATAATGCTCTTTGCAAGACTCAAACATACATATAAACGAAAACATGATAAAAATTTGAATAATAGAAGCATCAAAATGATCTAATTCTTGTTTTCTAATTTTTTTTGTTTTACCCTTTTTACCAAAAATACTATCTAAAAACCTTATATTTCCTTTTTTCTTTCCATTTTAAAATATAATTTTTTAAAAAATAAAAAAATAATAAAAATTTTAAAATTACATCATTGGAGGCATGCCACCCATTGCAGCTGGATCCATACCACCCATGTCAGGATTGTTACTACCACTTGAAGCTATAACATCATCTATTCTTAAAATCATTTCAGCTGCTTCAGATGCAGATTGAATAGCTTGTTTTTTAACCTTTTTTGGTTCAATAACTCCAGCAACTTTCATATCAGTAACTTTTCCATTGAAGACATCAAGACCCATGTAAGAAGATTTTTCATGAGCTGCTCTTAAGTCTACTAAGGAGTCGATACTGTCTAAACCTGCATTTTCAGCCAAAGTTTTTGGAACAATTTCTAAAGCTTCTGCAAAAGAGGTAACAGCTAACTGTTCTCTTCCACTAATAGATTCAGCATAATCTTTAAGTTTTTTAGCCATTTCAATTTCAGGAGCTCCACCACCAGCTACAATTTTACCATCCTCAACTGTTGCTGAAACAACACCAATAGCATCTTCAATAGCTCTTTGAATTTCATCTACAACATGTTTAGTACTTCCTCTAACAAGTAAAGTAACTGACTTAGCTTCTTTAGCATTTTCCACGAAAATCATTTCTTCTCCAGAAATTTTCTTTTCAACAACACTACCAGCCTCACCTAAATCATTAACAGTTAAATCATCAACATTAGAAACAATAGTTGCACCAGTAGCTTTAGCTAACTTTTCAACATCTGATTTTTTTACTCTTCTAACAGCTAAAATTCCTTTTTTAGCCAAATAATGTTGTGCTAAATCATCAATTCCTTTTTGAGCAAATAAAACAGTAGCACCAGAGGCAGCTATCTTATCGACCATCCCTTTAACCATTTTTTCTTCTTGTTCAATGAAAGCTTGCATTTGGGCAGGGTCAGTTATGCTGATTTCAGCATCCATCTCAGTTTCTTTTACTTCAACAGGGGAGTTCAATAAAGCTATTTGAGCATCAGATAATTCTTTTGGCATTCCAGGATGTACTCTTTCTTTATCAATTATTACACCTTGAACAAGAGTTGAATCTTCTACAACAGCACCATCTTTTTTCTCGATTTTAATATGGTCTGTATCTACTTCACCGTTTTCTTCTACCTGTTGAACCGCATCAACAATTAAACGAGCTAATGGTTCTCTTGCTTTTTCAGTTCCTTTACCAGTCATAGCAGTCATAGCTACTTTAACTAAGACTTCAGTATCGATTTCTTCAATGGATATATCTTCTAAAATTTCTTGAGCTTTTTCAGCTGCTTGTCTGTAACCCATAGCTACAATAGTAGGATGTATATCCATATCCAACAAAATTTCAGCTTTTTTGAGTAATTCACCAGCGATAATAACAGCCGTGGTTGTACCATCACCTACTTCATCTTCTTGAGTCTTAGCAACTTCAACTAACATTTTTGCAGCAGGATGTTCAATGTCCATCTCTTTAAGAATTGTCACTCCATCGTTAGTTACCACTATATCACCAAGACTGTCAACTAACATTTTATCCATCCCTTTAGGACCTAATGTTGTTCTTACAGTCTCAGCTAAAACTTTACCAGCTAAAATATTATTTCTTTGAGCATCTCTACCTAAAATTCTATTGGTGCCTTCAGGTAAAACTAAAATTGGTTGTCCTTGTTGTGCCATTTAATCACCTTAATTTTTTATTATTTATACTTTCTAATCTTAGATTCTATATTTATAAGTTTTCTTTATTGTTTTAACCAGTTATCAAGATGAATTTTATATTAACTTTATAATTGACTTAATTGTTTTTTAACAGACATATAATAATAACATATTATAACATTATTAAATCTACTAAAAAATTAAAAATAGTTTAAAGAATACATATCTATGATATCATTAAGATCATGATATAATTTTTTTAATTTGCAACATCTTATTTTACAGACTTTGCAACATCTTATTTTCACAGGTTAAAATTAAATAAAGAACACACAGATCAATCAATAAAGCTTCTAAAGAATAATCTGTGAATAAAATTAACTAATGCAATTAATACTAATGCAATTAATAGTATACATAATTAATTAAACAAAAAATTGCATTATATCAAGTTGGTTTAGAGTTATATAAATACTTTTTGGTTAACAGAGGATGTAAATTTTTGTGGAGTTTTTCTAAAATTTTCAAGTTTATTTATAAATAAAAGTCAATTTTTCCAAATAACTCCACACTTTTTTACACCCTCGGTTAACAATCAGGTAGTGACCCTTTTAACTACTGATGTTTTTGTGTACGTGGAATGGGAATGTTAATAGTTCTTTTAAAGACCATACATGGTCAGTTTCTTCTGCAGACATCATTGGTGTTACTTCATCAT
>JAISZW010000270.1 GCA_031284445.1 Candidatus Methanovirga basalitermitum
ACTGCGAACAATATTCCCAGACAAACTAAAAAAAATTATTTAAAACTGTTAAATGAGCTGAAATATTTCTATCTTTTACATGTTAAACGATGGATTGATTAGTAATAAAAAGAGGAATGGAAGTAGTGAAAAAATATCAAATAATTAAAAAATTAGGTTCCATCATGTGAATAATTTACACTATCAAAAAAACATATTTTACCTATAAATTCATTGATTTACTTGAAAAATTAAAATTTTTACTGAAAATATTATAAAGAAATTATTAAGAAGTGATTTCATGAATAATCTGATTTACATTAATTATGGTAAAAATATGCTAAAAATGACTATGGATTTAATGGATGAAGCTAAAGTTTCTAAGTATCTAAAATCATATATGAATGTAATTATTAAACCAAACCTTGTGATCTCATCGCCTGCAAAAAACGGAGCTACAACTCATGTTGAAATTGTTGAAGGTATAATAAAATATCTACAATCACATAATATTGCAGATATTTCAATAGCTGAAGGGGCATGGGTTGGAGAGAAAAGCACAATGAAAGCTTTTAAAGTGTGTGGTTATAATGAGCTTTCAAAAAGATATGATGTTGATTTAATAGATACTAAAAATGAGGATACTGTAGATTATAAAATTGAAAATATTAAATTTAGAGTCTCTAAAATATTTAAAGAAACAGATTATTTAATTAATGTCCCAGTTTTAAAAGGACATTGCCAAACTAAATTGACAAATTGCTTAAAAAATCTTAAAGGATGTATTCCAGATAAAGACAAGAGATATTATCATTCTTTAGGATTAGATAAGCCAATATCATTATTAAACACCATTTTAAAACCTGATTTGCATGTTGTTGATAGTATATGTGGAGATTTAACCTTTGAAGAAGGTGGAAATCCTATTGAATCTAATCGTATATTGCTTGGATATGATGGATTGCTACTAGATAGCTATTGTTCAAAATTAATAGCTTACAATCCAGAAGACATTGATTATATTAAATATGGGGTAGAATACAATATAGGGAAATTGTTCAATTCAAATACAAAAATTATTGAGTTAAATAAGGAAAATAAGCCAATCAAAGACTTTTTAAGAAGTAATTTAGCAAAAGAGTTAGAGAAATATATTGATGAGAATTCCGCATGCTCTCCATGTTATTCTGGATTAATATTTGCTTTAAACAAGCTAAACAATATTGATGAAAACAGTTTAGATGATAGAAGAATTAAAATTGGTCAAGGCTTTAAAGGAAAAAGTAATACTACAGATATTGGCATTGGTGATTGTTGTAGAAATTTCTTTAAGCATGTTAAAGGTTGTCCTCCAAGTGGATTAGATATTTTAAATCATTTAAAATCTTTAGGAAGATATAATAAATAGGAAATAGTTGAACAAGGTATTATTTATATTTATAATTGTTATTTTATTAAATAAATTATTATAATAATTATTTTTATCAAATGTTTCATTATAGTGAATTTAAATTATTAGTAAAATTTTTGATAAATTTTTTCCAAGACTATAAATAAAATAAAAATATAGATCTAATAGCATTATAACTAAAATAATCAATATTTCAGAATACAAAATTTAGTAAATGGAAGCTATTGAATGTGGGAAGATTTAGGAGAGTATATTCAAAAATCTTCAGAAAATAATGGGAATAAAGGAAAAGTAGTTGAAATAGCTATTGGGAACTTCTTTAAGATTGCTGATTACTTAAAAAACAATAATATTGAAGTGATTATGATAGATATTGATTCTAAAAGAGAAGATATCATAAAAGAAAATATTATGAATCCTAAATTAAATCTATACGAAAATGCTAAAATAATATATTCAATAAGACCACCTTATGAATTACAACCATATATTGAAGAAATAGCTAAAAATCTAAATGCATTATTAATCATTAAACCATTATTTAATGAAGATTTAAACATTAAAAGTAATATAAATTTAAAAAACTATAAAAAAGCTATTTTTTATCAACACCAATATTAAATAATTATTCAAGAATATACTCTTTCTTAACCATTTTCACCGTATTTAATTTTGATTTAACCTCTTTAAAGTCTTTTAAAGTGTTATTTTTATTAACAAAGTAAAAATCTTCTGATTCAAGTTTTTTAGCTATTTTATAGGATCAAAGATAGTGAATAGCTCATGATGTTCAAATAGTAGTAGTATTAAGCCATTATAAAAATGAAAGTATAGTTGAAAAATAAATGAATTTACAATAACAACAGACCATGCTACAGAATATAATAAGGTAGCTGGTATTTAGGTTTTACATATCATCAAACCAATGCATAAAACACTCATTAGACATTATTCATGAAAAATCCAAAAGAAGATATTATATATAAGGAAAAAAACAATTGAAAAGGTGGAAAAGTCGATAAACAAATTTAACACATATGACATTAATTTAGCCACCGCATACTTTATAACCTTTTTAAATAATTTAAACTAACCTTTTTAAATAATTTAAACCAAATAACTGATTTTTTAAATAAGTTCTTAAGTAGCAAAATCATTGCAATAGGATAAATTAACTCCATTTTATGATTGATCATAAGATTTCAAAGACAATCAACCAATTAAAACTGTATTTTTCCAATATCCCAAACAAAAGATTGAGAAAAAGATTTAAAACGAAGTCATGTGAGATTGTCTAAATTTTTACTGATAACATTTTATTAGTATAGTACTTTACTCAACTTTTATACATATTCATAATACTTATGAAAACTTTCAAATTAAGATTTAAAGTCATGAAAATGATTTTAAAATAACTTAATCATATGTTAAAAAAGTTTGATAAAACACTATATCAAAAAATTCATCTGAATTGAAACCAATAGAAGACCTTTAGAGAATTATAAAAAAGAAAGTCTCCAATAAATTTGTGAAAAGCAAAAAAAATGGCTTGGAGAAAGTTATACTTCTTTATTTTATGAAAATGTGAATAATTTTATTTGTTTAAGGCAGAAGATTAGGTAATTAATAAGATATTAAAACTCATTAAATTAAAGAAAAACAAAAATGTAGTGATGAGATAAAATAGAGATTATAAATACATTATCTTTGACTTTACAGATTCACAGCACATTTTAAAGATAAAAAA
>JAISZW010000019.1 GCA_031284445.1 Candidatus Methanovirga basalitermitum
GTCGATTGAAAGAATAACACCTTCTTTAGATTTAAATTTACCACTAATGATTCTTACTTTATCACCTTTTACTAGTCTATTCATATAGATATTATAACACATTTTATATAATAAAAGCGAATTATGGACGCAAGAAAATTAAAAGATTATGCGCAAGTTATCACAAAAGTTGGGGTGAACGTGCAAAAAGGTCAAGTAGTGATAATTAATTCAATCGTTGAAGCTTATCCCTTAACACGATTGGTTGTTGAAGAGTGCTACAAACTTGGCGCTAAAAAAGTTATTATTCATTGAAATGATGGCGAGATTACTCGCAATGATTATCTTCACCAAGACTTAACAACACTGACAAACATTGCAAAATATGATATTGATCGATTACTCATTCCCGCAATAAAACATGGGGGATGTAAAATTAGTATTGGCGGAAATAGTCCACAAATGTTGAAAGGGATTGATTCTAAAAAGATTTCAGAAGTCATCAAAAAAAATGGTGCATTATTAGAACCGTTACATAATTTTTATATGAATAATAAGAGTCAATGGACAATAGCTTATTATCCAAGTGTGGCGTGAGCAAAACTAGTATTTCCTAGTTTGAATGAACAAAAAGCAGTTGAAAAACTTTTTGATGAAATTTGTAAAACTGTCTTAATTGATGGCAAAACCAATCCAGTTTTGTCATGAGAAAAACACAATAAGCAAACTTCAACATGGGCAAAAAAATTAAATAATTTTAACTTTGAATATTTACAGTTTACTAACAAAATTGGTACTGATGTTAAAATAAAATTAATTAAAAATCATATATGAGAAAGTGGTGCTTTTAAAGGCGATGGAAATGTTCCTAGTTTTACTGCTAATTTGCCAACAGAAGAAGTATGAACAATGCCAGATATGTATGGAGTAGATGGACATGTCGTTGCTACCAAACCTCTTTCGTATTGTGGAAATTTAATCGATGGATTTTGATTTGATTTTAAAGATGGGGAAGTGATAAAATATGGGGCGAAAAAAGGAAAAGAAATTCTTGATGAAATTTTTACAATTTCTGGAACAAAAAGAACTGGTGAAATTGCATTAGTCCCAAAAACTAGTCCGATTAATTTAAGTAAAATACTTTTTTATTCAACGTTATATGATGAAAATGCATCATGTCATATAGCATTAGGTTCTTCATATCCAAATAATGTCAAAAATGGATCGAAACTTTCTATTAAAGAATTAACAAAATTACATTCTAATACTTCAATAGAACATATTGATTTTATGTTTGGAAGTGATGATATGAATATTTCGGGACATGATGGTAAAAAATTTGTAGAAATCATGAAAAATGGCTTGTTGATTATTTAATATTATTTTTTAATTAAAATATAATTTCTTTATGATACTTAAAGGATTAAAATTTTCTGTAATTACCCTTGGTTGTCGGGCTAATATTTTTGAATCAAATCAAATCGTCCAATTGGGCAAAGAAAATGGATGTATTTACACACAAGATATCACAAAAGCAAGTGTGGTTATTATTAACACATGTTGTGTCACTAATAAAGCAATGGCTAAATCAAAATATATGATTAATAAAGTTGGTAAACTTGCAAATATAAAACACATTGTTGTTTGTGGTTGCTACAGCCAAATTGAAAAAAATTTAACATTAAATAATAAAGTACAAATTATCATAGGCACTAAATATAAAACACAAATATTTTCTTTATTAAAGACATATACTAACAAACCGATAATATTGGTAGAAAATATTACCAAAGAAAAAGAATTTGAATTCTGCAATAATAGCGCAGTAAACGAAAAAACTCGCGGTTACTTAAAAATTCAGGATGGCTGCAATCATAATTGTAGCTATTGTATTATCCCTGTGGCTAGAGGAAGACAGAGAAGTTTAGATGCAAAAATTATTATTAATGATATTAAAAAAATGGTTGAAAACGGAATCAAGGAAATAGTTTTAACAGGAGTTAATACATCAGGTTACAACCATGATGGAGTAAGTTTTTATGAACTATTAAAAAAAATTGATGCTTTGGAAGGCGATTTCCGAGTACGTATTTCATCACTAGAACCATTTCAAATAAATACTGACATTGTCAATTTACTAACAAAAAATCAAGAGAGATGATGCCAGTCTTTCCATATTTGTGTGCAAAATACGTGTGATGATGTATTAAAAATAATGGAAAGAAAATATACCATCGCACAATTCATAAAACTATGTGATTTTATCAGAAAGAAATCCCCAAATGCTTCAATTACTACTGATTACATCATCGGTTTTCCTAGTGAAACACAAACACAATTCCTTGAAAGCATCGAAAATTTAAAGAAAATAAAATTTGCCAATATTCACATGTTTCCTTTTTCGCTGCACAAGGATACAAAAGCTGCAGCAATTAAACAAGTATTTACCGAAAAAGAAAAACAAAATAGATATGAAATGATTAAAAAAATTAATGAAGAATGTAAAGCCATATATTTAAAATCATTTTTAAATAAAATAGTAAATGTTTTGTTTGAACATCCAAAAAATCCAAATATTCAGAATGGTAAAAGTCAATACTATTTTGATGTTTTTGTTAGTACTAAAAAAAATCTACAAAATTCGCTATTAAAAGTGAAAGTCACATCTTTTAGAGATGGTAAATTATTTGGGAAAATTATGTAAGACTACAATATTGTGGTTGAATATATGTTTCATAATCACGATATTCTTCTAATTCAATCCCAATTGGAATAAATTTGCCATGATTAATCATAGCGTCAATATTTGTATTCATACCTTCATAAGTGAATGTTTTGCATAAATTAATTTCGCGATTTATATCATTCATGTCACATGTTTTGTAATACAATTTAAAATTACATTTATTTTCAATTGTGTCACTAAATTCTTTATGTCCTTCATAATCCGATGTTCTAAATCATTCACCAACACCAAATCTTGCTTTATTATC
>JAISZW010000062.1 GCA_031284445.1 Candidatus Methanovirga basalitermitum
GAACTATATATTATCTTAAGTGATGAGATAATACCTGTAGAAGATTTAAACTCTGAATTCAATGATAAAACAATTAAAAAGACATTAAAAGACATTAATGTGAAAAATAGTATCAGATGGTGATAAATTTTATGCCCCGATTGTTGATAGTTTAAAAGTACGGCTGTGTCAACTATTTACGGGGATCGACTTTTTTTCTATTGAATTTTTAATCTTAAATCTCTTAGATTAGGAAAATATAGATTAAAAATTCTTAATTTTTGAAATCAATAGCATGGATATTTAATTTCAAAGAAAACCCATAAAAATTGGGCAATTCAAATGCAAAATATAAATCTTCAATGACTAATCCCTGTTGATTTTAACACAGCCATGATGTTATTATCATTTATGATAAAGAAAAACTTAGTTCTTTTAACTTTAAAAAATAAAAAATTTTTTAAAATAAGCAAAAAACCACCGAATAAAGATATTGGAGAAAATATATTAAAATTTTCTGTAATTTTCTCAATGCCAAAAAATATGGAATTTTTAAGAAAAATTAACTTTAATTTACAAACAAAACTAAAAAATAACAAAAATTTACATTCACAGAACATACAAAATTAAGTATTGATCCCAATGCTGTCAACTTAAGGATTTTTATCGCCATATAACATAAATATTTTAAATATATATTTATATTGATAAATAATTGAAAAAAAAACAAGAGAATACGAAATTTCTCCATATTCTCTAAATCTATATTCATATTAACTCTAAATCTATATTCAAATCAAGTTTTTTTGACAGAGCCCTCGAATTAATAATCTTTGTTTAGTATTTTAAATCTTTAAGTTTTGAAGTTGGAAGATTTGTGACTTCACTAACCAAATTTAAATCAAATCCTTTCCTTAACAAACTAATAGCCGTTTCCATCTTACCTTTTAATTCACCCTCCTTTATTCCTTCTTCTTTGCTGTGTGATAATTCACCTTCAAATTCCATTTTTGCTAGTTGTCTCATCTGATAGTCGTGAAATGCCTCATCATCTGAGAGTAGTTCATTGAATTTTTTATCTGCTAATTTTATATCTTCATCCATTTCAATCACCTCGTTTATAAGTTCATCAGAACTTTTATTATCAAAGAATATCATCCATCTGTGCAATGGATTGTTTAAATCTTTTTTCATCTTTCTAAATGCTTGAATATTTATGTTGTATATTGTTAGGTAGTCTGAATATAAACAGTTATCTATGTTCCCTGTTATATTAAATTTTTGGTTTGCAATATCATTTTTACAGAAGTCAAAATCAAGTATGTTTATTAAAACATGAGCTCTTAAGTCTTCTATTTTGCCTTTTTTAGCTGAATTTGAGTATTCTCGTGCTAAGTATAGTAAGCTTCTTTTTTTGAAGTAGTATTGGTTTTGTCTTTGCACTTCTACGATGAAGTGTCTGCCATCAGAAGCAACTGATCTTAAATCCAAGATACAATTCTTCTTTCCTTTAATTTCACCTGCAATTAATTTATTTGCAATAATATCTATAGAAACTACTATATCATTATTTTCCATGATGACTGAATTTATAAATGACTTTAATTGATTCTCCATACCTTTACTTGCCATATATTGAGAAAAAAGGTAGTCATCCAATGGACTAAAAGACCTCATAATAAAAATCCTCCAATTGTTGTTTTTATGGCTTTGTAAAAACGGCATGGTTTTTGGAGATTTAAAATTTCTGACTTCGCCCATAAAAAATTTAGACCCTTACATATCGTTGATCTTTTTGGCTTAGTTTTTTAATTTTTCATTTGGGAAAAAACCATGCTAATTTTACAGTACCGTTTTTATTCATGAAATACATGAATAATAAGATCTTTAGTATAATACCACATATAAATATTACTTATAATAAAATTAATATTAACAATAGCTGTTACCTCCAAAAAATATCATCATTAAAAATTCCACTCAATAATTCAGCTGTGTCAAAGGTGTACAGGATTATACATAATATGATGTGGTTATTTTGGGTAAATGTAGTCTTAAATCAGTTTTGTGGATTTTGCTTGTCCAATATAATGATTGTAAAAAATTATGGTAAAATTGAAAAACGGTAATGTAATGTTGAGGCATATTTAATAATGTTAGTTTTATATAGTGTTGTGTTCATATGTTATATTATGAAGAAACTGGGCGACAAATATTTTTTAATCCCTAAAATGGTTGTGAAAGTTTTGTGACATGTACATGTGATGGCATCTAACCATGGTTAAAATGATAGTTTTTCATGGATTTTAGAATTGTTGCCCAGTTTATATGCTTAAAAATTAGGTAGCATCATCTGAATTTTTTACAATGTCAAAAACGAGTATTTTAGTGTGGATTAAGTGAAAGTATATATAAAACAAAGACACCATATAATTATAACCTTAAAAGAAATTTTCGTCAACAAAAGTGGAGTTAGTAAGAAAAAAATGACTAATGAAAAAGTAAGAACGAAATTAACAATAGAAAAGGCGGTACCAACTAAATTAAGTTTATTAACAAATATTGAAAATAAAACAAAAAACCAATATGTAAATGAATTAATAAAAAAATCATACCTGATAATAAAAGCAAAGTGCAAAAATTCATTGATAATAAAAGATAATACCATGAATATGACTGTGAATCGTCAGAAAAAGAATTGAATGATCTGAGTAGAGATATAGAAGAAAGAGAAGGTATTAAGTTGGATCTTGATAAACTTGAAGAAAGATACCTATAAAATATTTATTAAAATAGGACACTTTAAACTTATAAAATAATGGTGTAGTTTAATGTATTTAGGTAGAATATTAGCAGTAGGGATGAGTAAAGAAAATAAACCTTTTTTAGCTTATAGAGTATCAAGTAGGTCTTTTCCAAATAGAAGAGTAAAAGTATCCAGGGAAATCGCTTCAATAATCCCAAAAAAAGGATATGAAAAGGATATTTTTGAAAATCCTTACATATCATATAATTGCTTAAAAATCATTGATAATATAGCTGTTATAACAAATGGTTCTCACACAGATGTTATTGCTGATAAAATAAACTCTAAAATGAACTTAAAAGATGCTTTAACCTTGTCTCTTTTTACAATGGATTATGAAAAAGATGATTATAACACTCCAAGAATAGCTGGAGTTGTTAATCCAGACGATTATGAAGCTTACATTGGTATTGTAACCAATGCAAAAATCTTAGTCGAAAAAATAGAATATGGAACATCTAAATTCATATCCACTTACGAGCAACAAACTCCAAGCCAAACTGAATTTCCAGTTGAAACTTCTAAGGATGTTGCAGAATTTATTTTTGATAAAGGAGAATTTAAAGATTTCACGAATCCAGTTTCATCTGTTGGAGCTATTTATACTGATGAGTGGACAATAGACTCTATTAACTAAACCAATGATTTATTCTTTAAAATATTCATGAAATTTAATTGAAAAATAGTTTAATAATTGAATAAGTTAATCTAATAGCTATTTATTTTATCAATATATTTATTAAAATAATGGAAGATAGAATGAAAATTGAATTGATCGGATTGGAGAATTTACCCCTAATAAACGAAAAAACAGATTTATCCAAAGTAATTATAGATGCTCTTGAAAAACAAAAGTTCCCTATTGAAAACGGAGATATCATATTAATAGCTGAAACATTAATATCAAAATCCGAGAATAATATCATTGAATTATCTAAAGTCAAACCAAGTGAAAAAGGAATTGAAATAGCCAAAAAAATTGATAAAAGTCCTGAAATCATAGAGTCTATTCTTAATGAATCTAAGGATATAATAGCTATTGGAAAAGATTTCATAATAACTGAAACTAAACATGGCTTTGTTTGTGCAAATGCAGGAATTGATGAATCCAATGTGAAATCAGGATTTGTAACGCCCATCCCTAATGATCCTGATAAATCAGCTTCAAAAATTAGGGAAAAATTAGAAAACCGATACAATATAGAGTTAGCCATCATAGTAACCGATACACAAGGAAGAGCTTTTAGAAATGGTGCTATTGGAGTAGCTATTGGATTTTCTGGACTTGAACCACTATGGAAAAGGAAAGGAGAAAGAGATTTATATGGTAAAGAGCTTCAAACTACTGAAATAGCTATTATTGATGAATTATCTGCTGCGGCATCTTTAATTATGGGTCAAGCTGATGAAGGAATACCAGTTGTGGTTATAAAAGGGTTTTCAAACTTTAAAAATCTGCGAAATATTGAAAAAGGAATTAAATCATTGCTTAGAAAAAAAGAGCAAGATGTTTTTAGATGATAACTCTTAATTTTATGGGTGTTAAAGTGATTACAATTTTATCTGGTGGGACAGGAACCCCTAAGTTAATTCAAGGTATTAAAAAAATCTATGATCAGTCAAAAATAAAAGTTATAGTCAACACATTAGAAAATAACTACTTTTCAGGAGCCTATGTTGCTGCAGATATTGATACTGTTATGTACACATTTGCAGATTTAATTAATGAGAAGAGATGGTATGGAATTAAAGATGATACTTTTATTACCAATGCAGAACTTGATAAACTAAACACTCCAGAACTACTTAGAATCGGTGATAAGGATAGAGCTTTAAAGATAGGAAAAACACAACTATTAAAAAACCATAGCCTTGCTAAAGCAGTAGATATTCAAAGAAAGAACCTTAACATTAAAGCAAAGATAATTCCTATGAGTAATGAAAAATCTCAGATGAAAATAATCACAAACATTGGAGAGTTAGAATTTCATCAATTTTTAATAAGTGAAAAATCAGAACCTGTAGTTGAAGATGTTATATTTAGCAATGTTAAACCTGCTGATGAAGTTATTCCAGCTATTGAAGAATCATACATGGTTATAATTGGACCTTCAAATCCAATTACATCAATCCTACCAATCATTTCAATGAAAGATGTTGAGAAAACATTGCAAAATGCTTATGTTGTGGCTGTCTCACCTATCATAGGCAGCAATCCTGTAAGTGGACCAGCAGGTAAATTTATGAATGCTTTAGGATATGAAGTATCTTCTTATGGAGTAGCCTCAATATATAGTAATTTTTTAAATAAGTTTATTATTGATAATATGGATGTTAAACTTAAAGAGAAAATAGAAAAAATAGTTGAAGATGTAGAAGTAACTAACACTAAAATGACCACTACAAATACAAAAAAAGAACTTGCAAAACTTATTTTAAAAAAATAATCATGATTTTTTTTATAGATTACTTTACTTTTATAACATGTTCATAACATCTGGTGGTGACCTTTTAACTACTGATGTTTTTGTGTATGAGGAATGCTAATAGTTTTTTTAAAGACCATGCATGCTCAGTTTCTCCTACAGGACATCATGTTCACTTTATCATATTTTCTCCAGACTTTACCTTTTACGATTAAAATTAAGTTTTTTAAAAAGAATGTGGTTTAGTGAGATTATGTGTCACTATCTGCAAAAGTTAGATGATATTATAACCATTTGTCTTCTTTTAGAGAAAGATATTGTTTTTTTTGTTTTCTTGTCTTAAGTTTAAGTTTTTTCGCTCGTTATAATGGAGATTTGAGAACTGTCAATGTCATCTGGATTTCCATACACTATCTTTTAAAACACTAACTAAATTTTGACCTTCTCTTTTTTTATTATCAGTAGTTCATGAAGTGTCTTTATATTTTTGTTATTTTAGTAGTTTTTGACTTTATATTTTTTGGTTTTTTCTTTTTTTATCATTAGTTTTTGTATGTCATATGATTTATTTTGTTTTATAGTTTATTATAGTTGCTTGTTTTTGCAATTTCATGTGGTTTTTTACTGATTTTTATGAATTTTTCCATGGAGGTGTTAGTTTTATAGATTGTTATTTTGTTGCTGAATCCTAATTTTTCTTCGGTTGATTTGCTTTAGCATGGTTTTGAATGTCCAAGTTATTTTCCATCGCCCGCCTTGTCGTGGTATGCTGGTCTACTGGATGTAAATCCAAATATTGACTAGTAGAAGACTTAATCTTATGTATAAAAGCCTTCGTTCTGGTTTTTTGTACTGGTATGTGTTCGTACCTTTGGTTCATCAGTCTGTAGCTTGATTCTATTGCAGACGTTTTCTATACTCCTTAAATATGTTTTTTAAAGGGATATCAACATCATATACCGCATATGCAAAGTGTTTTATTCCATCCCGATTATATTTTCTTTTAGAGTATTTAACCAGCACATTATAAAATGTAGCTTCATTATCCCTTTGAATGCATAGTATACTCTGTAGAATAACTTTTTTCCAGTTAATAGGTTAGTATTACTCCCACGGGATCCTTTTTTTTACACAAGGTATAATAAAAG
>JAISZW010000078.1 GCA_031284445.1 Candidatus Methanovirga basalitermitum
CCTATAGCAGAAAATAATGTTTTCACGAAAAACACAGAATTTAACATCATTAATAAAAGAAGTGTACAGGTGACAACCAAGAATAAGTTTAACAAGTGATGGATTAAAACAATATAAAAAAGTTGCTGAAGATTTAGGGTTAAAACATCAAAGATGCATATTTCATATCATGAAAGTACTGCTAGATGAGAAAATAGAAAGGTATTTAAAAAGAACTAAAGATGATACAATCACTAAAATCTCAGTTGCACGATATTTGACAGAAATAAACAACATATTCAGAACTTATGATGAGAAAGAATGTTTAAATAGATATTAAGCATTATTAGGCAAGTATGAGAGATTACCATCTGTTATAATAAAAGTTCTGACGAAAAAGATAATTCCTAACTTTGAAAGCCTTACACAGTTCACTATTAATAATTTTATACCTAGAACATCGAATCAGGCAGAGCAACATTATAGTAAGACTAAGAAATCAGAAATTAAAAGTAAATTTAAGACAGTTGAGGGTTTATTGGAATATTTAGCTCTGTTCATGGAAAATGAAGCATTATAATGAAAAACTCCACAAAAATTTACACCCTCTCCTAAAATAAAGATTTATATATTACTATTTCTAAAGATATAACTTTCATGAGAAAAATGTCATTATAGTACTCGACTAAAGTTTTAAAAATAATGCCCATTATTAATTGCCCATATTAATACTCATCAAATTATAGATATGAATATAAACAACAAAATTTTTAGAAGATCTTATGTTATATTCATCATTCTTAAATCAAATGTTCAGTACTATATAAAAATTTTTCATTAAATAAAGTTTTCAATTGTTGTAGAAGTGGGCATTAATTATTTTTATCTTTAAAATGACTATAGAAGTTGTTCAATTGTAATATAACAATACATAAGCATAGTAAAAATAATGGTTTTTCATTGATTTTAGATTTGTTGCCCATTATATATTAAGATAGGAATTATGAGGAAAAAATATGACAAAAACTACTGTAAGTGTTATTAAAGCAGATGTAGGAAGTATTTCTGGTCATGGTGTAGCTCATCCTGAGTTAATCCAGATTTGTAAAGATACATTGAAAGAAGCAACCTCAAATGGGTTATTAGAAGACTATTATGTTACCCGATGTGGGGATGACATAGATATGATAATGACTCATAGGAATGGAGAAGAAAACGAAGAAGTTCATAAAACAGCATTCAATGCATTTATGAAAGCAACTGAAAGAGCTCGTGAGTTAAAACTCTATGGTGCAGGTCAAGATTTATTATCTGATACATTTTCTGGAAATATTAAAGGAATGGGTCCTGGTGTTGCTGAAATGGAATTTAAGGAAAGACCAAGTGATCCTGTAATTGTTTATTGCTGTGATAAAACTGAACCAGGAGCATTTAATTTCCCATTATACAGAATATTCGCAGATCCATTCAATACTGCAGGTCTTGTTATAGATCCAAGTTTGCATGATGGATTTAAATTTGAAATCTTTGATGTAATGGAACACAGAAAAGTCGTCATGGAATGTCCTGAAGAATCTTATGATTTACTTGCTCTTTTGGGGTCAACTGGAAGATATGTCATTAAGAGAATTTTTAAAAAAAATGGAGAAATAGCTGCAAGTGTTTCTACAGAAAGATTAAATTTAATGGCAGGACAATATGTTGGTAAAGATGATCCAGTAGCAGTAGTAAGAGCACAATCAGGATTTCCAGCTGGTGGAGAAGTAGTAGAGCCATTCGCATTCCCACATCTTGTTAGTGGATGGATGAGAGGTTCTCACAACGGTCCTTTAATGCCAACTAGTCAAAAGTATGCAAACCCTATTAGATTCGATGGACCTCCAAGAATCATAGGTTTAGGTTTCCAAATAGCTGATTCTAAATTGATAGGACCTATTGATTTATTCGATGATCCTGCATTTGATAATACAAGAAATCAAGCAGCAGGTATTGCAAGTTATATGAGGCGTCACGGTCCATTTGAACCACACAGATTACCAAGTGAAGAAATGGAATATACATCATTGCCTGGTGTCTTAGAAAAACTTGAAAAAAGATTCAAAGATATGGATAGTTAAATATACTAATATTAACTATTCTTTTAATTATTTAAAACCTTTTTTAATCAGAGAACATAGAGAGGAGCATCAAAATAGATGAATAATAAAAAAATTTTACTTGTAAATGATGATGGTATTCATAGCCCTGGTATTTTATATAGTAAAGAAGCTGTAGAAGATTTAGGAGAGGCAATTATTGTTGCACCTCTTGAACAGCAGTCAGGAAAAGGTCATAGTCTATCTTATTTCAAAAATTTAATAACATCGACAACATATTTAGATGATAATTCTGAGACTTTTTTTGTTCTTGGAACACCTGCAGATTGTGTTGTGATTGGATTTTCTCTATTAGGTGGGAAGCCTGATTTAGTTATTTCAGGCATTAATATAGGAGTAAATTTGGGTTATAATCGTATTACTTCTTCAGGAACACTTGGAGCTGCATTAGAAGCAGCATCATACGGGATTCCAAGTTTATGTGTTTCTATTGATGTAAAAGATGATATAGATAAGTTTTCTAAAAGTGGTCATGATATTGATTTTAGTTTTGCCAAGAAGATAGTGAATAAAATAGCTAAAAACATTTTAAAAAAGGGAATGCCAGAAGGAATAGATGTTTTTAACATTAATATTCCAGCAACTCCTGTGGATGATGAAATAGTAGCTACTCGATTAGGTAAACGATTATATCATCCTGAAGTAGAACAATTAGAAAAAGAAACATATATATGGAAGGATGGCACATATCAAGAATTGGAAGAAGAGTCAGGATTAGATACTTATACCACATTGATTGAAAATAAGGTAACTGTTACACCATTAACTTTAGACTTAACTGCAAAATCAGATATTACAGAATGGTTAATTTAAACTATTAGAAATTAATCCAATGTAATATATTGTTTTCATTTAATAAAGTTCCCTTAATAGTTAAATAATCAATAACATGACTAATCTTTAAATTTGTTTTCTTAGAAATTGTTTTAAAACCAAAATTTTTAGCTACTTGTTTAATTAAGTCCTTATCTTTTAAACCATTGTTATGCTTAAAAATTAAATGTATATTTTCCTCAATTTCAATATTAGAAATCATGTCAATATTTGGTTTGTTGCGTTTTCTAACTTTAGTCGTGTCTTCTTTAGTTGAGAATAGAAAATCACCATCAATAAAAATTAATCCCCTATTTTCACTATTTTTAATGGATTTATTAATTTTATTTTTAAATTTTGAAGTAGCACGACTAATTCCTAAACCTTCTTTTATTCTCTGAACCATCTCTTTAGTATGAATAGGACCTTCAACTAAAACAATTTTATTGATTATATGATTAATTTCCTTATCAGGAAGTTTATAGAATTCACCAAGTGTTTTGTTTATATTTAGGTTGGTTGTTTTATATGGTTCTACATTAGTTGTATTTTCTGGGTTTTTAGGAATAATGGTATCATCGATTTGTTTCATTTCACGCTCCAAACTAAGATGATGGTTAATTCTATTGATTATCTCTTCTAAAAATTCATCAGAAGTTTCATAAAATGCATTATCATGGCTAATAGTATTTAAATTATTATAACTTAAATTATTGTTTGAATCATTTTCATTGGACAAGTCAAGACCTAAGTCTCTATCAATTAAATTTCTATAATCTATCTTTCTGTTAATGTAATGATTATCTTCCTCAATTCTATTTTTTTTACTGGTCTCTGTTCTATCAATAACAGGAAAATTTTCTTGTGATGGGGCTTCGATTTGTTTTAAAGATTTTTTTATATACTTAATCTCATTTTTTATTCCTGATAAAACATTAAACACATCATCATCTGAATATTTAATAACAGCATCTTTACTAAGGGGATTACTAATATCTATTAGATCTTCATTATCATCATAATCTTCAACTATAGAAGTTCTATCCTGAATATTAGATTTATAATTCTCCTTGGAGTTCTCAGATTCAGGATTAGAAATTTCAACTTCTCTATGATTTTTAATTCCATTATCATCAAAGGTAGATATAAAACTTTCAATATAGTCTTCACTATTCATTGAATCAGAGTTTTTATTAGAATCATCATTCATCGAGTTAAAATTATTATTAGCTTTGCTATTTGGATATTTTTCATCATCAATAGCATTTAAAGATCTTTTTAATTTAATTTCAGATTCAAAAGCTTCTTTGTTTTCATTTAAACTGATTTTTTCTTTTAAATTAGGTTCACTATTTGATTTATTATCTAAATTATTTTTAATTAAATCATTCTCATTATTTGAATCAACTTTTTCTTTATATAAATCAATTTTATCCAAATTAAAAATATTATTTTCATTTGCTTCTTCACTAAAATCCATATCTAAGGATATAGTTTCATCTGCCATGTTTTTAGAGTTCTTAAGATTTTTATCAATATTTTTAAAATTAGTGTTATCTTCTTCCCATTCTCTGGTTTCATTATCTAAAAAGTCTTTGATTTCTACATTAGTCTCTTCTGATGAAGGCATATTATATTCATTTTCATTACTTTTTGAAGAGTCAATACCATATCCAACTTCAGTACTTGGAGAGTCATCAATAAATTCGATGCCATTGTTTTCTAAAGAATTTTCATCTACTAATAATGAGCTATTTTCTTCTTTAATTGTGTATTTTCCTTTTCTAATTATAGTTTCATCTTTAATCTGTACATCCTCTTTAAGTTTTTCTTTTTTTTTAATTTGGACTTCTTTTTTAAATTTTGTAATGGATTGAATAAGTTTGGATTGAGCAAAATTCCTGTTCCTGTACCAATCTGTTGACCAAAGATGATATAAATTCCAGTTAAGACCAGTTAAAACTTGGTCTCTAAGGCGATCTCTATCTCTTGCAACTTTAGATGATTTATAATTTTCTCCATCACATTCAATACCCAATATGTATCTACCTGGATCTTCATCGTCTAAAATAGCTAAATCTATTTTAAAGAAATCTCCAACATTTTTATGAACATTAAATTCTTTTTCTTTAAGAAAACTGTAAACACTATCAACAAAGTTTTCTTGGTTGGTATCTTCATCATATCGGATTAAGTCTTTAGACATATTTTCAGCATATTCTAAGAAGTTTCTTAGTGCTTCTACACCAAATGGTGTGTTTGATCCTAAATGCATATCATAGGCTTTGAAGTTTGAAAACACAACACATTTTTCTTTTCCACGAGTTATAAGTACATTTAATCTTCTTTCTCCTCCATCCTGATTTAAAGGACCGAAATTGCTTGATAAACTTCCATTTTCATCAAACCCATAACCTATACTTATTAACATAACATCTCTTTCATCACCTTGTATGGTTTCAAGGTTTTTAACAAAGAATCTATCCTTTTTTTTCTCTGAAAATAAATGTTCAAGTTCTGGATGTTCTTTTCTTCTAACTTCAAGTTCTTCAAGTATAGCATTTCTTTGTGAAACTGAAAATGTTCCTACTCCTAAACTTTTCTTAGCACCATACTTTTTAAAGTGTTTAAAGATCTCATCTACTACTTCAGTAGCTTGCCCTATATTATTTGAGTTTTTTCCTCTTTGGTAGTAATTCTTTGGATTGTATTTAAATTTTAATCCTAATTCTTGATTACTGTGTGTTGGAGATGGATAGACTAACAATTCACCATCATAAAATTCTTTATTGGACACATTAATTAATGATTCATGACGACTTCTATAATGCCATTTTAACATTCTAACTGGAAAAGAAAGTTTACAGAGATGAAGAATGCTTTCCATATCTAATGCAGTAGCTATTTCTTCGTCAGACTCAGCACTAATCATCTGGTCAAAAAATGATGTAGGAGGAAGTTGTTGTGTATCTCCAATCACAACGGCTGTTTTAGCTCTCATAAATGCACCAAATGCATCTTCTGGTTTAACTTGACTTGCTTCATCGAATACAACAACATCAAATTTTAGATCATGATTTGTAGGGTCTAAGAATTCTGCAATTGATAGTGGACTCATCATAAAACATGGTTTTATCTGTTTTATAAGACTTCCTGTCTTTTTAAATAAGGTTCTAAGAGGGATATGTCCTCTTTTTCTTGTAAGTTCACTTGCTAATATTTTGGATTCCTTCTCAGCTGTGTTACCAAAGATCTCTGGAATTTTATTGTTAAGTTTGTAATATATTCTTTTCCTATTTAGTTCCATGATTTTTAAATCAAGTTCTCTAAAATTTTTGATTTTATTTTCATGTAAATCTCCTACAAACGATGATAAATATTGATTTTCTGCAAAAATTAATTGTAGAAGTCCGTCAGCAAAGTTTCCATAAACTAAACTTTTGATGTCCTCATTTTTAAGGTTTTTATCTTCAATAACTTTAATAAATATCTTAGCAGGTGTTTTTAAGCATGTATTTTTGGTGTTAAGATATTGTGACCACATATGTAATCTTGAAAGATCATTATTCCACTTATTTAACTGATTTTTCCATTTATCAAATGGAACATTCTCAAACCTATTTTTAAATATTAAGCTAATGTTTGGATTTAATTTGGATTTTAGCTTCTCTAAACTATTATATAATCTCTCTCCAGCTTCAATATATTCATCAAACTCCCAATAATTACTAACATTTAAATTATCAGATAATCTTTCTATGGTCACTTCATTATAAATTCCTTCTTTTAAAAATTTATTAAAACTATCGATCCAACTAACAAAAGCATTCAGCTGTGAAATATCGACATTTAAGTACCATAAGTTTCCAAAATATTTTCTTCCATTCACTTCTAAACTATTTAAAACCTTTTTAGTTTTAAAAAACCTATTAATATCTTGAAGGTCTTCTAAAATATTTTTATCATTAGTTCCTTTGTACTTATCTTTATAAAAAGACAATATTTTTTCTTTGATTGATTTATTTTTTTTGAAAAATCTTAAAACACCTTTATTATTGTACTTCTTAAATTCATCGATCAATAGATCTACATCCTCATTTTCTATACTGGTATAAAATTTATTCCATACAACAGAACTTTTTTGATACTCATCAAGTTTTCTAATTAAATCTAAACCATAACCATCATCATTAATCCATGGAGAATCTTTTAAAATAGTCATATCAATTAATTTAACATTTTCGTCATGAAATAAATCTAAAGATTTCTTTATATCATTGAATACTCCTAAATTATCAGATATTTTGATTCCAAAAGATTTATTAACATTCTTCTCAAATGTTATAAATTCATTTAAATGATTTTCACTATCAATCAACAGTTGTTGAATCTCTCTCAAGTCACCAGGAAGCAGACTATCAGGTGAACAAGTATTCCATGAGTTTTTTTTACCAATAGTATGATGTAATTCAGCTAAATTCTCAAGATCAATAATCATATCATCTAAATCTTTCTTGGTAACATTTTCAGGGGATTTAATTGACACCAATGGAATCATCATACTTTTTTTTGAAAAATGGTCGTTAGCCATTTCTTTCATACCATAAAGTTCAAAAGGAGACATATTAATGGAATAATTCTTCTTATGAAGAACTTCAACATACTCATCCAATTGGTATCGCAATAATTCTAGTTTCCTTATAATTTGCTCAATATCAAAATTTTCATCCATATCTCGACGGTTAAGACCTTTTTTAATCTCATTTAACAAATTTTTACGACTTGCTCTATGACTATGTAATTGAAGAACAAATTTACCAAGACCAACACTATCTAATCTACTTTTAACAACCTCAAGAGCCGCCATTTTTTCACTTACAAAGAGAATACTTTTCCCTGAGCCAATGAGTTCAGAGATTAAATTAACAATAGTTTGTGATTTTCCTGTTCCAGGAGGACCCTCAACAACAAGATTACGACCAGCTTTAACATCCTCAATAACAGCAATTTGAGATGAATCAGCATCTAAAACATTATACAAATCATTATAAGACAATTTTTTATCTATATTCTCACTATCAAACGATTCAATATCCTTATTAGGGTCAGGATTAAAAATAGCATCTATAAGATTATGTTTACTTAAATCAACCTTAGGATTTAGATCCTTATACATTACAAATTTTGTAAATGAGAAAAAACCAAGAGCAATATCATTATTAATCTTCCATGAAGATAAAATACCATTCCCACCATTTGACAAACCCTTTTTAACACTAATAAAATAATGGTTGATTGCATCGGCAGAATTTTGCATCTGGAAATCAGGTAAAATTAAATCATCTTCTTTAAGCTTAGCTTGAAGAGATATATTAGTTTTTACATCCTCGCCATTCCAATAAACAGAAAAAGATTTTCCTACAGATTTTCTTTCTAAAACAACAGGAATTAAAGCAAGAGGAGCTTTTTTAATATCCATTGGTTTATACTTATCACTCCATTCTAGGAAACCAACAGCTAAATAAAGAACATTATAACCTTTTTCTTGAATCATAGTTTTAGACAGTTGATTTATATAAAAAAGTCTTTTTTGTAATTCACGGGGTGAAAGATCAGTTTTAAGAGAAGCATCATTTTGTAAAGATTTATTAAATTCTTTAAAAGGCTCGCTAATAGGTTCAAAAGCTTCTTTAATGGGTTCAGTAATGTTTGAAAGTATTGATTTACTCTGTTTTTCATGATCTTTACTATTTGAAATGAAATACATTTTCTTATGTTGAGTAATAAGAAATTGATAAATATTTGAAGGTGTACTGTTAACTACTTCAATGGATTTAGACTTTTGTTTAAAATTAAGAAGAGGATTTCTTGAAGTTAAATCTAATAAATTTCTTCTAAGGTCTTTAAACTCTTTTTTAACATCTTTTCTCATATTAACTCCAGATTATTAAATGAAAAATTTAGGTATTTTACTTAAGTTTTCTTCAACATCAGGGTCCTGATTGTTCAATATTAAATATAGTACTCGATCAAAGTTTTAAAAATAATAATATATTGAATCGTTTGATAGTGAGAAGTATTAAACTCATCAAATTATAAAGATAAATACAAATAACAATTTTTAGAGGGTAGTGTGTTATGATCATCATTTTAAATTAAATGCCAACCAATATACTCCTTGTTTAAACTTTAAAATGAACATTTCATTTTCTACTTGTTTTAGAATATAACCATTAATTTTACAATTTATATATTAATCCAACTTTTATAAACGAAGATCATCAACTGTTAGAGAAGATAATTTAGAAGAATTTTTAATTCTCAGATTGTTGCAAAAAGCAACTTGTAAAATTTTTAATACTCATTTTCTAATTCAACGACTTCAATAAAAGACTTGAAAACTTTGATAAAAATGATTGTGGTCAGATTAAGAGTTTTTTCTTCTTGACTCTGTTAAAAATTTAAGAAACCTCTTTTTCAAATTTTTAAGTAATACTTTCTCAATTTTATATAAAAATTAAAATATCAAAACAAAAAGTATTACTAAAAACAGTTGGAAATTCCACATAGTAAAATAAGATTTACATCCTAATAATATTATATTACTCCATCCAATATATAAAAGCTTCTATTTGAAACCAATGCTGTCAACTTAAGGATTTTTGATTAAATTTTCTATTTAGAATCTTGTTTATCAAGCTTTATTTTTAATTTCAATCAAAGTTTAAAAAAAATAATTTTCTTAAGTTGACAGAGTTGAGTCGTTATGGAAAACTTTATAAATAAAACTTTATAAATAATTATTTACAAATATTAATCTATTAATTAAGTTGTAGAACTCTTAGATAAGAATTGGAGTAAAACGAAAGCCAAGTTAAAGAAAATTTACAAATCTAAGAAAAATAAGATTTAAGATTTTCAATCGTAAAACTACAACGAGAATAGTATCAGAATTTGACAATATCTTCGTTGGTAAGCCTTTAAAAAACGGAAATCAGAGATTTCCCTAAATCCCCTGTCAAATAAAGGCTTAACCCAATTTTACCACTATTTTGATCAAATTTTTATTTCCAAAGGAAATTTAGGAAGCAAAGCTTCCGTTTCTAAAAGTTTGCCCGATTTGTAGGTAAAGATTTCAAAGTTGTAGATAAAAAATATACTTCTAAGACTTGTCATAAATGTGGATACGTTAAAGAAAGTCTTGGATTAAGTGTTATAAGCTGGGTTTGTTTTAATTGTTATACTATTCATGATAGAGATGTAAATGTAGCTATTAACATTCGAACCAGAGACTACGACGATTGTCTTTGGTAAAACTAATATAAGTTAGTGGATTAGGAATTTATGACCTTCATAAGGTCGTAGTAGTTCAAGAAGAGGTTAATTAAAAGTCATTATGGTATAGAAAGTGATGCCTTCATAAGGTCGTAGTAGTTCAAGAAGTGTGTTGTATGATGATTGGTAGATCTATCGGTGAAACATCGTTGAATAATTTTGAGTTTATATCAAAAACAGCCCCTAAAGTAGGAGAATATGTTACTTTAAATTATGATGGAAAAATAATATTGGGGATGATTGAAACTTTAATTCATGGGAGTGTTTCATTAAATAATGATATTTATGATCCAAGTACTGTGGATATGATAAAAGCTATTGAAGGAAATGATTTTTATATAAAAGGTAAAGTTAGAATTCTTGGAGATTTGAATGATAACCTACGAATTCCACGAACTCCAGCTCCTCCTGGAACAAAAATTTATCTTGCAGATAAGGACAGACTAAACAAGGTTTTTCAAGTCAAAAATCCATTGAAAATTGGAGGATTAATTAGTCAAGAGAATGTTGATGTTAATGTTGACATCAATAAGATGATTACAAGACATTTAGCTATTTTAGCAATGACTGGTGCTGGAAAATCAAATACAGTTTGCATTATAATCGATGAATTATTAAAATACGATGGTACAATGGTTATTTTTGATATGCACTCTGAGTATGTTGACGGCGAATTTAATAATGGTGAATTAAATCTCATAAGTCCAGAAATCAACCCAATATACATGTCTTTTAGTGAAATTAGAAGATTAATAAATATTCCAAGTTCTGCATATATCCAAGAAAGATATTTTAGAGAAGCATATAAAATAGCGATTAATGAGACAAGAGAAGGTAATTCAAAAGATTTCTTAAGTGTTCTAAAAGGAAATTTAAATGATTGGTATGAGAGTGAAATCTTTAGATCTAAGGAAATTAAAAGTAGTGAGAAAACAAAGATCATGGATGTTATAAACAAGGTCGAAGATTTAGAAAATAAGTATGGTTTTCTTTTAAATACAAATGTTGGGGATATTCTTTCACAAATTCAGCTTGGAAAAGCAAATATTGTAGATCTTGGTTTAAGTGATGAAACGACCGCTGAAGTTATTGTGAGCCATATTTTAAGAAATGCTCTTAGAAGTAGGAAATCCTTTATTCATAAAAAAACTGATACAGCTCTTAAATTCCCAGTTTTCTTCATAGTTGAAGAAGCACACATTTTAGCCCCAAAAAACAGATCAATTAACTCAAAATTGTGGATAAGTAGAATTGCAAGAGAAGGACGGAAATTTGGTCTTGGTTTATGTCTTGTTAGTCAAAGTCCAAAATCAATTGACCCTGATTCATTATCTCAGGCTAATAACATGATTATTTCACGTCTTGTCGAACCTCAAGACCAAAGACATGTTCAATCTGCAAGTGAAAATCTTAGTGAAGACCTTTTATTACAACTTCCATCTTTAAATATAGGTGAAGCTATTGTTGTAGGTTTAATGGTTAAAGTCCCTACCCTTATTAAAGTTGATGAGTTTAAAGGTCGTCGTTATGGGAATGATTTAGATGTTGTTGGGGAATGGAGGCAATACAAAAATAATCAAAAGAAAGAAACAAAACAAACAAAACAAACATTTAAAGAGTTAGGTGGAGATTATTGATAACTAAAATAAGATTATAGTGTATTCTAAAACTTTTTATACTAAAATAGAGAAGTACTTATGATAGAAAGAAATAAATTACATATAGAGAATTTTTCAAGAGAAAAAAAGTAACAATACTACAAGGACTTTATAATACTTATTGTATTAGATTATAAACTTTTTAATAGCATTTAAACTTCAAATAGATGATGAAATAAGATCAAAAATAAAACAAAGGATATAAAACCAATATTTAACATAATTGGCTGGATGTTAAAAGATAAATTTATAAAAAATGGTGATGACTATGATAAAGAAGAAAAAGATAAGTTAACTATGGAGATAAAAGATTTTGCTAAAAGTCATTTGGTTCACAGATAAAAACCACCACAACCCAGGATTAAACCTTTAAAATCAAAGTACAAAATTAACTTAAGAAAAAACTTCTAAATAATAAATTATATTAAATATGAAGGTGATAGCAATGAAAAAATTTCTTAGGTTGAAAACATTGTATATTTTTGAAAGACATTTATTTGCATGCATTTTTTTCATAACAATTTTCATTTAGTAGTATTAATGTTATAGTTAGAACTTGGCGTGTATTTTTTTAAAAATTCATTAACCTTATCCAGATGTAAAATAATATTTTCCTGTCCTGTTTTAATAAATCGTTATCTTGTAGATTCAATATACAATTTTTTAGTTCTAATTGATTACCATAATCTTCAGTTGTGCTTTCTTTATAAATAACTTTGAAAATTTTAGACAACTCCACAATTTTTTACAAGCTCATCAATGCAAAAATTTATTAATTAAAAAATATAAAGCATAAAATATGTTTAAATTTAGTTTTAATGAAATAGCAGATATTGTATTATCCTTCTTTGTAATCTCAATTGCATTTTCAATGTTGTATTCAAAAGCTGATGTAAACCACGCGATTAACATTCTCCCAATCGTGATGGTTGGTGCAGGTTTTGGATTTATATTTCATGAATTAGCACATAAGTTCGCAGCTTTGCATTACAACTACCAAGCAGAATTCAAAAAATGGATTCCTGGCTTAATATTTTCATTAATAAGCCCAATGATAGGATTCATGTTCGCAGCTCCAGGTGCAGTTCATATCTATGGAAGTTACATGAGTGATAAGATAAATGGAATAATATCCATTGTAGGTCCTATAACTAACATTATATTGAGCTTGATATTTCTAATTTTAGGATCATATATTTTAACCAATCCAGTATTATTTAACTTAGGTGAAAATCAAATTCTATTACAAATGTGCATTTTAGGTTTTTCAATTAATGCTTGGTTATCACTTTTTAACTTAATTCCAATATCTGTTTTAGATGGTGCTAAAGTCTTTAGATGGGATCCGATTATATGGCTTATTACAGCAGGAATAGCTGGTGGACTAGTTTATATCTCTATGACTTCAGGGAATACTATTTTTATATTCATTGCAAAGTTAATTAGTGGTGGTAGCTAACTTCATTCACTCTCTAAGTATTATAGGCTTAAAGTGACTTAAATGTTTAATGATATTTATATGAAACATTTTGATAGTAGTTTTAGAACTGTTAATCCAGAACAAACAATTAAAAACTATGAAAAAAAGACAAAAATAGCTGGAATAACCCGTATAAGTGATATTACTCATTTAGATTCCGTCGGAATTCCAGTTTTCTCAGCTATTAGACCAACTGCACAAGATGGTGGTGTTAGTGTTTACTCTGGGAAAGGTGCTACAAAAATTCAAGCAAAAGCATCTGCCATGATGGAAGGTTTTGAAAGATACTCCTCTGAAAAACAAGATATTGATGATGAAAGAATCATTAAAGAACCATACCAGAAGATTGAAAATCCTATTGAACTTAACAGCTTAAATCTCCCCAAAATAGATTATAATAATGGTAAAATTGAATGGATTGAATCTGCTGAAATAAATACTGGGAAAAAGTATCATGTTCCAGCCAATAGTGTTTTTCATCCATATATAAGCTCATCATATTTAAGATTATTCAGATCTAATACTAATGGTCTTGCATCAGGTAATGTTCTTGAAGAATCCGTTCTTCATGGAATATTTGAAGTAGTTGAAAGAGATTCATGGAGTATATTTGAATTAACAAAGCTTAATAATAAAGAAATCGAATTAAATGATTTTAAAAATCCTTTAATAAATGAGATGCTTGAAAAATTTGAAAATTCAAATATAGAAATTAAGTTGATGGATTTAACTGCTGATGTTAACATTCCTACAATAGCTGCAAGTTCTGATGATAAGCTTTTAAAAGACCCTGCTCTCCTTACTTTTGGTGTTGGAACTCATTTAAATCCAGAAATAGCTGTAATGCGTGCTTTAACAGAAGTTGCCCAAAGTAGAGTCACTCAAATTCATGGAACTCGTGAAGACACCACAAGAGCGAATTTCATGCGAAAAGTTGGCTATGAACGTATGAAAAGGATTAATAAACACTACTTCCAACATGATGATGAAAAAATTAATATTAAAGATATTAAAGATAGAAGTTCAAAATCGTTAAAGAATAACATTGAAATAGCTACAAAAGAACTTAAAAAAGCTTCTTTAGATAAGGTTTTATTCACCAATTTAACAAGAGAGGAAATTGGAGTTAATGTTGTAAGAGTGATCATTCCAAAAGCAGAACTTTATAGTCTAGATCCTGATAGAGTTGGAAAGAGAGCATTTGAATTTAGAAAAAACTGTTCCTAACAATACAAAATGAAATATTATATATTTGACTTTAAATTTTCCAAACTCATAATTAATGGGGAGTATCCAAAATTCAAAACTGTAAAATTAGTATGATTTATAGTTCAAAAATTTAGAAACTTAGTGAACAAGATAAATAAATAACAATGTGTCTCAAAAATATGAAAAATCAACGGAATCCCCATAGAGATTCAACATGATATACCATCAGATTTCATATTTTTTCCAAAAGTACATCCAAATTAAAAATTAATTATTA
>JAISZW010000213.1 GCA_031284445.1 Candidatus Methanovirga basalitermitum
ATCTGTTTATAAATATGTGTATTTGAATGTACTTTTAATAGGAATACTGATTTCTAAAGGTTACAAGGAAATTAAAGAGATTACACAACTTGTTGATTATCGATAAATCAGACACCTTGGATAATAAGTGTAAACCAGGTAAAATATTGTACAAAAAAAGGTCATAGGAATGTGATGATTCGTAATGGAGATAGGTTTCCCTGGAATTTTTTTGGATACCATAACATTAAATGGTAATTCATATATAGAAGCTAGAAGAGTTAGTAAAACCCTGGATTTCTGTTTATTTCTATGTGGAATAGCTATTGTGAACATGGAATCTAAAGAAAATGCGACTAAATTACAGTTAAAAGTCAATGAATACAATGAAAAGCTTCTAAATATCAGAACTCAAAAGTTAAACAAAGGATCTGTTAGTAAAAAAGGTTCTAAAAGAAGATATAATGAATAGTAAGATAGAAATCATTAACAATGCTCTAAAAAAAAGTTAATAATGAGCATACCCATGAATTTATCAATAATGAAGAGAAAATAAAGGGATTAATTAATTTAGAGAATATAGAAAGTGAAATAAAAGACGAAAAAATTTTAAAAAAAGGTAAACATGAAAAATAAAAAAATTATAAGTGAAAAAAAACTTTTAAAATGAGTTTATAGAAGAATTTAATTGTGATGAGTGGAGGAAAATCTTTAAAGCTGAAAGAAGAATTATTACTGTTTTGGATAATGCTAAGATTCATATAGCTGTTTCATCAAAAAAAGTTTGCTAGAATCTTAAATATGAAATTAGTCTTTCTTAAAAAGTATTCTTCGGATATTAATCCCATAGAAAGAGTTTGGTACTCAATAAAAGATAAATTATCCGTTTTATATGTTGAAGATGACAACTTCTTATTAGTCCATTTTAAAGAGTTTTTCTATCAATACAGTAAACTACCGTCATTTATTGAAAATTGGCTTCTTAAATTCATTACTTAAAAAAATTTTTTAGTCCACTATAGTTGATAACTTTGAGAGAATATATTATGAAAATATGGATAAGCATTCATTCACTAAAAAATAGGTTAAAAAGTTTATAATTGGTATGAATAGTGAATTAATCATTAGAAATATGTGTTTAAATGCTGTTATGCCTATATAAAATTATTTAAGGAGTTATAAATTATCAATTTTTAACTTTCAGTATTAAACTATATATAAGCAACAAATCATAATTTAAGAATTTTTTTTATTCCATTATTAACTTTATTAAACAATTCTGTATCCATAGTTTTTTGAGCCTCAAAAAGATATTTAAAACCTGGAAAAGAATTTACTTCACCTAAATAATATTCATCTTCGGTTTCACCGAACAAATAATCAATACTACATATTTTAAGACCAAAAATATCTGATATTCTACTTGAAGCATCTATCAAAAAAGTTGGTGGATCAAAATTAAGTATTCTACCTCCTTGATGAAGATTTGATCTAAAGTCATTATCATTTGTTCTCACAAATGAATGCAAAACTTCACCACCATATACAATAACACGAATGTCTCTACCTTTAGAAGACATGATGGCTTCTTGAGCTAATAATTCATAGTCTAATGAGCCTGCAAATAACATTGTAAGTATTTTATCTAATTCTTCTTTTGTCTCTATTAAAACAACATCTGATCCTTTAGAGCCAGAATTAGGTTTTAAGACAAGAGGAAAGTTAATTATCTCTTGAATTTCTTCAGATGTGCTATTCTTTGTAATCAGCATTGTTTTTGGAATTTTAATCTCAGAGATAAAATTTCTAATTATCTGAAAAGTGTATAATTTATCTACCGCTTTCTCAATAGATTCCCACGAATTAACACAAATTGCTCCTAACGATTCAAACATTCGTAGAACTGCTTTATAATGATAAAAATCCTTTTCAGACATTAAAGTTGCAAAAATAACATCTGGACAGTCCACCCATTCTCCAGAAACATTTATTTTATTCATATCACTATCAAATACTGCTCTTATTTCGTCTAATTCAACTACTTTTAAATCTAAGCCCAGATTTTCTAATTCATTTTTCGCAAGGTTAACTTCTTTAACATTCAAGTGAAAGTCTTTAACAATAATAAAACCATTCATTCTTAATTCTCCAGTAATATTAATTCTGTTCTGTTATACTTACTTAATTAATTCACATTTTCCTGTTCCAAAATCCATTCATCTCCAATTCTCTTATTGATCATTATTGGAAGCTTAATTTGCTCTTTAACCATATTTTTAAATTTTTCTATCCCATATAAATGATTTTGATAACCTTTTTTTACTAAATAAACATTCAATGGCTTAATAGTTTTCAATTCCCTATGTCTACCATATGATTCAAAATTATGAACTAAACAATCATCAAAATCTTTTGAAAAAATATTTAAGTCTAAGCAAGGATCATCTTTAGCTATTTCAATGAAAATTTCATAATAGCTACCATCTAAATTAGGATACACTTGAGATTGAATTATATCAATATTTCTTTTCTTTCCAAATTCAAATAACAGTTTAGATAGTAAAGATGCTGGAACTTTTTCTTGGGATATATTCAATATCTCTTTAGATTTACTAATAAATTCAATATCTGGAGTATCACCTAAAAATCCACACACTTTGATTATATCGTGGATCTTATATCTATAAAGACCAGAATATGTAGTTAAAATAATTTCATATTCACTACCCTCTTTCAGTTCCCATGCCGATAAAATTTCATTAGAATCTAAATCAATAAATTCAAAAAATCCGCCAAATGTAGCTAATGTACCGAACCCCACATCTTTTATATGTGGAATAGTCATTTTTCCTTCACTTGCACCATAGCCAAAATCAAAATAAATCATATCTTCAGAGAAATATTTTTTTATTTTATCTACATTAATTCCTACAGAACCAGACAGCCAAAAACTGCCAGCGATTAATGAAGACCAATAATTTTTAGGGATAAACTCTTCAGAACCTTTTTTCATGATTTTTTCTAATACATCAGCTCTTTCAGGTTTTGGAGTTATTAAACTTTCAAATATTTTCCTTTCATTTGAAGATAAGTCAATTTTTTTAGATATACTGCCCATTCGAATATCTTTAATTAACTCTTTAGCATGAATCTTACAATATTCAAACCTTTGAATTAAACTGTTAAAATTGTTTGCAATAGTTAAAACTACATTTTTATGAATTAACCCAAATAATAAAGATAAATAAATTGATGCTTCAGTATTTTTCACATCATTAACATTTTTAGGATAGGCTAATTGAATAATATCATTAGTTTCAAAAGTTTCTAAAGCTTTTCCAGAAGCAAAACCTATCGAAATTCCACCGTTTGTGGTTTTATCATGTGAAACTGTTTGAACTGAATAAAAAAATGGTTTAAGTTTTTTTGACAACAAACTATTTACAAGATCACTATTTTTGCAGTTCTTTACAATCTCATTCATTAAAAATCCTGACCTCAATTTCAATACAAGATTTTTAATATCCATTCCTTTTCTACTTTCAGGTATAAATTTAGAGTTACCTGTAGTTCCTGAAGTGGAAATAAAAAATTTTGTTCTTCCAGAAAATAAAATATTTTTTTGACCATTAGCCATTTTGTCTATGTACTCCGATAAATCAGAATATTCTGTAATAGGAACATTTCGTCTATAATCTTCAATTGATTTAATGTTTTCAAAGTTATGGGATTTACCAAACTCTGTATTTTTATTAATACTTAGAATTTCTTTTAAAACATCCTTTTGAAGATTTTCACAATTGTTAGTTAATGTTATCCACTCTTTTAAAGCATTTTCATTACTTAATTTCTCAGTTATATTCATTATATTCCCCCATATATATAATAATGATTCTAAACCTTATTTAGTCAAAGCGAAAAAAAATCTTCTTTGAGCTTCGTTTACTATAATTCTTGGAGGTTTTAATTGATTAGAAGATATTCCCTTAGTTATCATTAAATCACGATACAGCAAATAAGTTTCTTTGTGTAAAAAATGTAATTGCATCTTACCAAGAACATTCTTTTCAATCTTATCACCATAAGAGGGATTAAGATTAGATAACTTCTCTTCTATAGAATCACGAATATCTTCTTTAGATACATTATTTGGATTGCTATTAATCTCCAAAAAGAAAACATAAGATGCAGGAGATGAATCTGGATCAGGATACATAGAAAATTCCATTAAATCAATATTAAAATCTCTCATAGTTCTTTCAGCAGCTTCTCTTAGAGCAATTTCAGTAGTTTTCTCACCAGCTAAACTAACATTTTGATTACTTCTATATAAAAACTGAATTAACGGCAAATTATTATACCTACCTGTTACACGAATAACATCACCCATCTTGTATCTATAAAATCCTGAAAGGTTAGTTATTATTAATTCATAATCCTTTCCTTCTTCTAATTTATCTAATGTTAAATATACATCATCAGATCCAACTGGTTTAAATTCAAAAAAACAAACATCTGGTAAAATAGCTGAAGAATGAGAATTTAAGTCAATAGGAACCGAAACAATACTTTCTGAAGAAATTAATCCTAACAATACTAAATTCAAATCTTTGCCAGCATATTTCTTTTTAATTTTGGTAGTATAATTAAAAAAACCTCCAGTCCCAATTCCAACTAATATTTTCATTTTTGGCCATATTTTTGGGATAATTGGCTCATTAAATCCTTGTTCAAATATTTTATTAAGAGCATCAGCTCTCTCACTCATTGGTTGAACTTTTCCTAATAAACTTTCTCTAACTTTATTAGACATTTTAATACTTTCATCTATTGTACCCTTATTTATATCTTTTACAAGTAGTTTCCAATTTTCCTCTATATATACCAACAATTCAAGAAAGATACTATAAAAAGATGAAAGAACTGAAACAATATTTTCATCCATTAAAGCAAATCTTGCATGTATATATCTAACATCAGTACTTGGTTCTGGAAAGACCCCTTCAATTGGTGAAGTAAATATTGATTGGAGTAAATCTACATAATTATCAATTTTCTTCCCAAGCAACATCATCATTTTTGAGGATACAGCACCATAAGTTATTCCAGGTTTTATTTCATCTATGGAAAAATCAGATAAGTTTAGAATCCGTCCATCAATCCAATCTAAACCTAATTTTTCTCCAATTAATCTGAAAGTATGATATTCAGAATATTTCATTATAGCTTCCTGACCAGAAGCAGAACAAGGTATTTTTTTAGGGTTACCCAATGTTCCTGAAGATTTAGAATAGTGATCTACTTTATCAGCAGTAATTAAATCACTACGATTATCAATTATCATAGATAGTATGTATTCAACATAATCATCATATTCAGATAGTGGAATCTTAGATTGGTATTCTTCAATTGATTTAATATTAGCAAAATCATATTTTTGACCATATTCCGTGTTTTTATTCTTATCCAATATCTTAAATAAGAACTCTTCATTATATTTCATTGGATCTTTCGTCATCTCTAAAAGATTTTCATAAACTTCTTTCCCACCACTATACTTTTCTAAAAAAAATTTGCCAGCAAAAGATACATCATCAATACTCATAATTATCACACAAAATGTTTATAAAAGTGTTTACAAATAAACAAAACATTATACTCTAAATGCAACTCTGTCAACTTAAAAAATTTTTCATTTTATTTTCATTTGTCTTTTATTTAATTAAATTTTCTTTATTCTATATTTAAAATATCAGTAAAACTAGTAGCATCAAAAACTTCCATTACAAAATCATTCACATTTTTAACTGTCATTTTACCTTGTTTATTCATGACCTTTTGAGTTGAAAGAATAATTCTAAGCCCTGAACTAGAAATGTAATTTAATCCTTCAAAATCAAATATTAATTCATTTATATTCGGAAGATCATCCTTTAATTCATTGTTTAACTCTGTAGAGGATATAGTATCTAATCTACCAGAAACTTTAACTATCATTTTTTTCTCTTCAACTTTTTTTTCAATATTTATACTACTCAATATAATCACCTTTTAAATTAAGGTTACTAATAATAAATTTTATCATATATTTATACTATCATTTCAGCATATATAGTTTAAATCTGAAGTTTGAAAATAAACTATAAAATGACTGTAATTTGGTTTTATATCATTAAAACCGCAGATTCATATATATTTACAATTAATAAATCTTTATTCCTATCAAATAAAAACTTATCAATCCATTTTTCTGTAAATGACTTTTTATCAACATTTTCATAAAATAGTCTTTCAAAATTTTCTATTAAAAATTCCTCATTTACTATAAATTCTGCAGATAATTCTTTTTTTATAGTTCTCCATACCTGTTCAATTGTATTAAACTTAGGTGAATATGGAGGCAGATATACAAGGATTATATTAAGATATTCACAGGATTTCCTTAATATTAGACTATGATGAACAGGATAATTATCTAATAACCACTACTAATTTAGTTTCCTTTTTAAACACGGTTCTCAACGATTTTATGAGTTCACTGTAAAACTATTTCTAATATTTCTTCTATTTTTCTGTTTATTTCTTTTCTCCATATTTTTTTTTTGACCTTTTCTCCATATTTTTTTAAGTCTTTTATAATCATTTTCCTGGTTTCTCCTGGAAAAACATGATTTAATATAATATCTATTAATATCGGATCTGTGAATTGGTCTTTTTCTAATTCTTCTATGACTTGAACGATTTTTAATTGTTCATATTCCAGTATTTTAGATAATTTATTTATTAAAAAGCTATTTTTTGAATTCATTTGATATATAGTCATTTTGGAAAAGTTTGTCATTTTATAAAATATTATATCCAATATAATTTATTTAAATTTGATTTAAAGAATTTTTATAATTATAATTAAAATTAATAATTGATAAACATTACCATTATCACTATATAAAGCTCATCATGCATTATTAATTAAATAAGCATGTGCATATCTTAATAATGAATTTAATTTATTTACCGCCTTATTCACCTAAGCTCAATCCAATTGAACAGGTGTGGAGAACTGTTAAAAGAGAATTATCTACTGAATTCATTGAGAGTGAAGAGTTTTTAGTTGATAACTTTGAGAGAATATATTATGAAAATGTGGATAAGCCTTCATTTACTGAAAAATGGGTTAAAAAGTTT
>JAISZW010000214.1 GCA_031284445.1 Candidatus Methanovirga basalitermitum
TATTTTTATTTTCACGATTAATTGTGATGTACTTTTAGATTTCAAGATGTATAAAATATATTATGGCATGAAATAAGCATGGATAATGCTTGGAAATTCACTTGATCTCTAACACCCTATAATTATTAATACTTGAGTATAAGATCATATAAATCAGCTGAATCTTGGAGAAAATTTAGATAGATTTTTAAAGGCTTTTATTCTGATAATGGTAGTTGAAATCTTATAAATATCAATGAATAAAATTATTAAAGCTTTAAAATAGAGAAAATCATAGATTTTCTAACTTTAAAAAATAAAAAATTTTTTAAAAATGTTAAAAATACTCATTAAACATTTGAATTTTGTTTTAAAGTATTTTTACTATAAATTATTTTTTGCATATTAAACAAAGCTTAACTATTCATTTGTTAATTATATCAGAATCGGATATTAAGTATTTTAATTCAAATTCCAATATAAAAAATGTACTTCTAAAAAACAGCACGATTAAATCCTTAAAACATGGACGATGAGGGTTTGTTCATTCTTTGATTTTTGTTAAAAATCTAACACCCTATAAGGTTATATAGTTCAAATGACAAATTGCTGTTTGAGAAATTGCATTATTAATTTTTGTTTTAATATTAACCTTCTCCATTTATTTAATATTTTATTTGATGGATCTGATAATATATTTACCATGGAATTTTGGAGACATGTGAAAATAGAACAATGAAAAGTTAGTTTGTGATGATTTATGAATAATTCGGGTGTTTTTCTTCTAATAATTATAATTTTAATTATAGGTATAGTGACTTTTGGTATAGTATCTTTTTCTGGAGAGATAGATAATAGTGATAAAGTAATGAATGGGACTTTTCCTGAGATTAAATCTTCTGATAGGATTATTATTATTTCTCCACACCCCGATGATGGTGTTTTAGCTAATTCTGGGATTATTAAGGAAGCTTTAAGAAAAAATGCTGAGATTAAAGTAGTATACATGACTGTGGGTGATGCACTTGATAAAGACTACTTAAAACTGTATTTAAGAAGTAAGAACATAAATAACTTTAAAGGAAGTATTGGTGATATAAGACATCTTGAAGCATTAAATGGACTAGTTAAATTAGGATTAAATGAAAGTAATGCAGTATTTTTAGGATATCCAGATCAAGGTCTTAAAAGCTTATTTTTAAGTCATTGGGATTATAATAATCTTCTTAAAAAGAATTCTGGTTCTAATCAGAATGATCATTCTCCTTATAACTTCACTTTTGAGAAAAATGCTCCTTATTGTGGTGCAAATGTTGTTAAAAATTTAGATCAAATCTTCGATGATTTTAATCCAAATATCTTACTCATGCCTGATGATGGTGATGATCATCCTGATCATTGGAGTGCTAATGCTTTTATACAGTATGTTGCACTTGAAAAAGGCTTCAATGGTTCAATTTATCATTATTTAGTACATAAAGGCATTTGGCCTACTCCTGGAAAATATAGTCCTGATGATCAGTTATTACCTCCTTTTGAAGTTGTTCAATTAGATGCTATTTGGTTAAGGTTAAAATTAAATAATAAAGATAAAAAATTAAAGTTAGAAGCCATTAATTCTCATGAAACTCAAACTTTTGCAACAAAAAATTATTTACAATCTTTTGATAGAGTAGATGAATTTTTTGCAATTTATCCTAATATAAAAGTATCAAAAAAAGAAGCATATTCAATAAGTGATGGAATGCCTACTTCATCATTTAAGGATTTGACAGGTGAGTCTATTAATATTATGGAAAATCATATACACCATTACAATAGAATAGCTTTAAAAAGAAATGTTTCACGTCATGACTTTTTTATGCAGAGTTTAATTTATGATGTTTTAGATAGTGCTGGTTTAGTAAAGGATGGGCAGAATTTATATGCTGTAATTAACTCTAATAAATATAATGTAAATTTTAATTACATCTTTTATTTGTATTTATATAATGGAAGTGATTATAGAAAATTAGATATTAATGTTACTAATAATACTGCAAATTATTTATATAAATCATCTGATAGTATTCTTTCTTCTCAAAAATTAGAAGTTGAGCATGCAAATAATTTAACATCAGTTAAAATTCCATTGAGTGTTATTGAAAATACTCAAAATATTTTAATGACTGTTGATGAAATAAATGGAATAAATAGTATCGTTTTGGATTCTACTCCATTAAGAGTTTTCCAGCTATAGTTGAATTATCATCAATAATTTTTACCCAATAAATTATTTTCAATGACAATTGGAGTTTTTGAACTTTTTTAGATGTTTCAATATAATTTGGAGTTTTATATGGTAGAATCAGAAAAAAGAATGGTTTCTTTAGATGTTTTTCGTGGCATTACTGTTGCTGCAATGATTTTTGTAAATATTACTGCATTAACTGATGCTGTACCCTACTTTTTGCACCATGCAGAATGGGATGGGTTGTACTTTGGGGATTTAGTATTTCCATTTTTTATTTTTATTAGTGGAATCTCAATGGCATTTGCTTTTAAAAAGAAGGTCAAGTCTTTTAAGCATCAATGGAGTTCTTTTTTCTCACGTGTGATTTTATTATTTGCTTTAGGTCTATTTCTTAATTGGATTTGGGATCCTACGAATTTTAATGTAAGAGTTCCTGGAATTTTACAATTGATTGCATTATCCTCACTTTTTGCAGCTCCTTTCGCTAAAAATAAGCCTAAATGGATTTTATTAATCGCAACTATTCTAATTTTAATTCATAGTTACATACTGCTTTATGTAGAGGTACCAGATTTTCAACCAGGGATGTTTGATTATTATGAGAATATTGGGGGGTGGATTGATATGCATGTCATTGGTTCAATGCATATGCTTAATTCTAATTTTGATCCTGAAGGAATTTTAGCATTATTTTCATCAACAGCACTTCTTCTATTAGGATTAGCTTTAGGTAGAACCTTACAAATTAAAGGAGGAAATAATACAACATTATTAATTTTGTTTATATCTGGACTTTTATCATGTATAATAGGATTCATATTATCTTTTAAGATTCCAATAATTAAACAACTATGGACATCGAGTTTTATTTTAATTTTAGCAGGCTTAGGAACATTATTATTCTCTATTTTATATTATTATTTAGATATTAAGAGAAAAAAAAGTATTTTACTTATGATATCTCCTTTAGGTCGTAATGCATTATTTATCTATATTTTATCTATGTTGGTAATGAGTTTAACTGAAGGTTATATTGTATTTCCTTGTGCTGATGGAAATTCAATTTCTTTATATGCATATATTTTTTCTTATAACATTCCATTTTTAAGTCCTATGTGGGAACAAATCTTATTTGGATTATTATTTGTACTATTTTATACTTTAATAGCTACAATTTTACATTATAAAAAAATATATATTAAAATATAGTTTCTAAAAGTCAAGTATTTAAAGTATTGTGGATATATTACTTTTTATGTATATATGTATAGAAGGTATTGATGGAGCTGGTAAATCAACACAATTAGATTATATCAAGGAATGGTTAATTGAATCAGGATTTGAAGCTAAAAAAGTTCATGAACCAACTGATTCATCAGTTGGTAAGTTGTTACGAAAATTACTTAAAAATTCTGATGCTAATTGTGAAGATATGCAAAAGGTATTTGGTTTACTTTTTGCAGCCGATAGATTGATTCTTAAAAATGAATTAGAAAAATATGAAGATAATAATGAGATTATAATTAGTGATAGGTCTTTTTATTCAAGTTTAGCATATCAACCTCATGAAGATTGGATTTGTTCAATTAATAAGTATGTTAAAAAACCAGATTTAGTAATTTTAATAGATATTACTCCTGATTTAGCAATAAAAAGATGTTTAAAACATGATACTTTCGAAAATAAATTTTTTTTGAATGATGTTAGAGAAAATTATTTGAAAATAGCTAGTAATAAAAATTTTAAGATTGTTGATGGTTCAAATGGTGTGAATAAAGTTAAATCAGATATAAAAAAGCTAATTGCTCCATTGTTAGGAATTTGTATTGATGGAATCAGATGAATAAAATCCAAAATTTTTTAAAATTCCCAATAATTAATCTTTAAATCGATATATTATAAAATTAATATCTAAAATGAATTAAATTATTTAAGAATATTTATTTGTAAAAAATTTTTATAAAATAAATTATGATACGATGACTTCAATAAATAAAACAAACTCACCATTAAGTAAATTTGAGGAATTTTTCTCAACAAAATATAAAGATGACCTTTTTAAGGTGATGGAACAGTACCCTGATGATAGGTCGTTGATAGTTGATTATTTAGAATTAGAATTATTTGATCCTGATTTGGCAGATCTTTTAATTGAAAAGCCTGATGATGTATTAAATGCTTCTGAAAAAGCTATTAAGAACATAGATCCTTTAATGATCGGTGCTGATTTAAACATAAGATTGGAAAATCTGACTAATATTGTTCCTTTAAGTATCCTTTTAAGTAAATATATTGGAAAATTTGTTTCTGTAGATGGTATTGTTAGAAAAACTGATGAAATCAGACCAAGAATAGAGACTGGAGTATTTGAATGTAGAGGTTGTTTAAGACTTCATGAGGTTGAACAAAATAATAGTAATCTTGTTACTGAGCCGACTTTGTGTAGTGAATGTGGTGGTAGATCTTTTAGGCTTTTACAAGAAGAATCTAAATATATTGACACTCAAACTGCAAGAATACAAGAACCATTAGAAAATTTATCTGGAGGAACAGAACCCAAACAGATTTTGATTATCTTAGAAGACGATTTAGTCGATCAGTTGAATCCTGGTGATAATGTTCGGATAACTGGGACATTGAAAACCTTTAGAGAAGAGAAAACTAGTAAATTTAAGAATTATATTTATGCTAATTATATAGAACCACTTGAACAAGAGTTTGAGGAGCTTCAAATTAGTTTGGAGGATGAAACAAAAATAATTGAATTATCACAAGATGTTCATATTTACGATAAAATTATTAAGTCTACTGCTCCATCAATTAAAGGGTTTAGGGATATTAAAGAAGCTATTGCTTTACAACTGTTTGGTGGAAGTCCTAAAGAACTTGAAGATAAAACAAGATTACGGGGAGATATACATATTTTAATAGTTGGTGATCCTGGTATGGGTAAATCTCAGATGTTAAAATATGTTTCAAAACTTGCACCAAGAAGTATATATACGAGTGGTAAAGGAACAAGTGGAGCAGGTTTAACAGCTGCAGCTGTTAGAGATGAGCTTGGTGGATGGTCTTTAGAAGCAGGAGCTCTTGTTCTTGGAGATATGGGTAATGTTTGTGTTGATGAATTGGATAAAATGCGTTCAGAAGATAGATCAGCACTTCATGAAGCACTTGAGCAACAAACTATAAGTATTGCAAAAGCAGGGATCATGGCAACATTAAATTCCAGATGTTCTGTTCTTGCAGCTGCAAACCCTAAATTTGGAAGATTTGATAGATTTAAATCAGTAGCTGAACAAATAAATTTGCCTTCGCCGATTTTGTCTCGTTTTGATTTAACCTTCATTTTAGAGGATAAACCAAATATTGAAAATGATAGGAAATTAGCTCAACACATCCTTAAAATTCACCAAGTAGATTCTATTACCTATGAAATTGAACCAGAACTTTTAAGGAAATATATTGCCTATGCAAGAAAAAATATTAAACCAGTTTTGACTGATGAGGCTATGAAAGTTCTTGAAGAGTTTTATGTTTCAATGAGGAGTAGTACAATGGATGAAGAGTCTCCTGTAGCTATTACAGCAAGACAATTAGAAGCTATCATACGTTTGGCAGAGGCATCTGCTAAAGTCAAACTTAGAGATGAAGTTCTTGCTGAAGATGCGAGGAAAGCTGTTCAACTCCAGCAAACATGTCTTAGAGAGGTAGGTGTGGATCCTGAAACTGGAAAAATAGATATTGATATAGTTGAAGGAAGACCACCTAAATCAGAGAGAGATAAATTTCAACGGGTTGTAGAAGAGATTAGAGAACTTCAAGAAGAATATGGTGATAAAGCCCCTATTAGTATTCTAACAACTAATTTAACGGAACAATACGAAATTAGTGATGAAAAGGTTAAAGAAATGATAAAACAACTTAAAAACAAGGGAGCAATCTATGAACCAATAACTGGATATGTAAAGTTAGTTTAAGCAATTATAAACTTAAGAATATCTAAATTGAGCAATAATACTGTAAAACATCCAGATGATAGACTAAAGATTTGAGGATGAGAAAAATTTGACGGATATGTCTTTTATTGATTAATATTCATACTTGAATATTTCAGCAAAGTCTAATGGTTTTCATGAATCTTTGCACTATAAAATTAGCATGGTTTTTTCCAAATGGAAAATTAAAGCTAAGCCAAAAAGATCAATGCTATCTTTATGGTCTAAATTTTTTATGGGCGAAATCAGAATATAAAGGCAATTCTCCAATTAAATAATGAAGTTCAAATAAATGTATATGTAAAGGATTGAGGATAATTATTTACCTGATTATCAACCCAGTTGCGATCATTTTAATCAAGATTGATTATACCAGATAACTGTACAAGTATATGTGTTAGTTTTTTTTTTACATTAGGGTGGACTTCAATTCTATTGTAACTTTAACATATAACCCAGATTTAAAAATACACATGATAATTTCTTGTTTCAATCTAAAAAATTCAATAAACCTTTAAATATACCTATATTAGTCACATCTATAGAAGACGGATTCTTATGGAGAGCAAATGAGTTCAATTAAACTTTAACATTGAGTCCCAATATAACAGAAATAGGTGATTTTATGGGCATATCCTAAATGGTATTGTATGATATATATAACAGAATTGAAATATATTAATATATGTGAAGTAAATTAATGAATTAATATCCTATTGGAGGATTGATATATCTTGTCATTTTTATTATTAATATTTAAAAATACTTTTAGAAATAAGGTTCGATCGTTTTTAGCAGTTATAGGTATTGCAATAGGAATAGCTACTATTGTAGGTTTAGGAGCATTAAGCAATGGAATTATTACGAGTTTTGATAAAACTATGCATGTTGGAGGTGCTGATTTTTCTATTTTAAGTAAACAACAAAATGAAACAGGCATTAATCCTTACGGAACATCTACTTTTAGTGAAGATTGGTTAAATAAAATAAAGGAAATTCAGGGTGTTAAGGATGCTAAAGGAATTTATTTAGCAACTTTACCAGTAGAAGGTAAACTTTTAGCTGTTGGAGGATTTGATTACAAAGACTTAAAATCGAGGGATAATAGCTTAATTGACGGTAGAAATATTAGTGAAAATGCTAATAATGAAGTTATTATTGGTAAATTAGCTTCTGAGAGCTTAAATAAAGGAGTTGGTGATGAATTAAGTATTGGTGAGGATAAATTTGAAATAGTGGGAATTTCTGAATCTGGAAATTCAAATCAAGATAGTTCCATATATACGTTACTTAGTGTTATTCAGAAAATGGTTAAAGATGAGAAAAGTTTGTCTATGATTTCTGTTTATGTTGAAAAAGGGGCTGATATTAAAGGAGTGGCTAAAACAATTGAGGATAAATATGGAGAAAATATAAGTACTGTAACTTCAGTTTCTGATGTTAAAAGAATGGATGATTTGGTGAATATGATTAAAGGTGTTTCTTTGGCAATTTCTCTACTTGCGATCATTATTGGTGGAATTGGAATTATTAATACTATGATAATGACAGTTTTTGAGAGAACAAGAGAAATTGGTGTTTTAAAAGCTGTTGGATGGAGTAGAACTAAAATTCTCTCTATGATTTTGGGAGAATCTATTGTACTAACTTTATTTTCAGCTGTTATAGGTTCAATTATTGGGGTAATTGTCTTAGAGACATTAGTTGCGATAGGAATAATGGGAAATACACTTAATCCTGTGTTCACATTAGAAACATTCATTCAAGGATTTGAAGTAGCTATTTTAGTTGGTCTAATTGGTGGATTATATCCTGCTTTAAGGGCAAGCAAATTGACACCAACAGAAGCATTAAGATATGAGTAAAATAGCCAAAAATAAATTAGGTGAAGATTCATGACATCTATTATTAAAATTAGTAATCTTAAAAAAAGTTATGAAAATGGGAATATTAAAGCATTGAATGGTATTGATCTTGAGATAGACGAAGGAGACTTTGTCTCAATTATTGGACAATCTGGTTCTGGAAAAACTACATTACTTAATATGATTGGAGCTTTAGATATTGGGGATGAGGGTAGTGTTGAAGTTGCGGGTTATAACTTGAATAAAACAAAAAGATTAAACGATTTTCGTTCTAAAAAAATAGGTTTTGTTTTTCAGCTCCATAATTTAATTCCTAATCTATCTGTAGTCGAAAATGTTGAAATCCCATTATATGCTCGCAAAATGAGTGGGGAAAAAAGAAAAAAAAAGGCTTTAAATCTTTTGGATTTAGTAGGATTAAAAGATAAAGCAAAAATTAAGCCAACAAGATTATCTGGTGGTGAAAGACAAAGAGTAGCTATTGCTCGGGCTTTAGTAAATGAACCTTCAATTATTCTTGCTGATGAACCAACAGGATCTCTTGATTCACAAACATCTAATGATATTTTAAAACTCCTCATTGATTTACATGAGAAGGAAAATGTTACTTTAATTATAGTCACACATGATTTAAATATTTCTAAATTGGCAAATAGACAAATAGAAGTTTTAGATGGTAAAATAACCAATTTTAAATAGACTATTTTCGATGATAATATTCTTTTGAGGGTATTCTGTCGTAATATAGTGAATGAAATAATTTTTTTAAGTAATGCTACTTATTAAATTCCATTATATTTATTAAATTCTTAATTAAAAAAATTATAATTAATAATTATAGAAATAAATCTATTTAAATGGTTATTTTAATCATTAATAAAATATGATTTGAAATTCTTTAAAATAAAACATTTTAAATGGGAATGTCCAAATTTTTACTGATGAAAGTTTATTAGTGTTATGATATCATTATCATTTAAGATAAAGAAAAGCTTCGATTTGTTATCGAAGATAACTTAGGAAACGAAAAACAAGCTTTTCTAAGTTGCCTTTGGCAACAAATCTTTGATTTTCCGTTTATAACTTTAAAAAATAAAAAATTTTTTAAAATAAACAAAAAATCACCAAATAAAGCTATTAGAAAAAATATATTCATTTTATAAATATTTGTTAAAATTTTGTATTCAGATTCCAAGATATTTGAGGCATGTAAAAGTATGAAATAATCATTAAATGGTTGAAAATTCGTTGATTTCTAACACCCTATATTAAGATATACTATAATGGCTGGAATAATAAGGACACCCATTAGATGAGATTTACTAACACCAACATAGTGAGGAATTAAACCTAAAGCTGTTGAACTTATCAAAGCTAATGTAAGATATAAAATAGGTCCATTATAAACAAATATAAAAAGATATAGAATTCCTATCATTAAAAGAATAGTTATTATAGAAAGTTTTTTGTAGTCCATGCCAGCCATAAACTTAGAAAAGCTATCACCTAATTTTAAACATAAAATCAGAGATATTGAAACTGCAATTAATGATGCAAAAGTAAAGATTAGTAAATGATTAATTGAAAAGTTTTCAATCATATATGACATGTAAACAGCTATTCCACTTCTTGGATTTCCAATCAGATAGATACAATAAAGGGAAAAAAGGGTATCACTTGTGTTCAAACCACTAATAGTTGTTAAAAAGTTCTTTGTGTTGTTTTGTTCATCCGCGCCACTAATTTCTTGAGCCAAAATCCCACCTTGTGCAGGTCCAAAACCAGGTAGGAAACCTAAAATCGCGCCTGTTGTACCTCCTGCAAAAATTCCTTTCAAAATATCCTTATTTAAATAGAGTTCATAAAATCTACTTTGGTGTGGAATAATAGAATTTTGATTTAAACTGAATAAGATTGTACTAATTCCAAAAAGACCAGTAAATAAACACATTAAGGATAAATTTGAAGAGATAGGGGTTTGAAACATTGTCCAGCCTAATATTCCTGAAAAAATAAAAAGAGCTGAACTATAAAATAATGAGGTTTTTCTACTACTTAACCTACATATTAAGTAAATTGAAGCTAAAATCAGGATTATCCAAGTGTAAGGTTTAATAATGTTTTGGAGTGGTGGAAGGATAATTGCAAATAATGGAAGTAAAACTATTGTGACAATGATTGCACCATATCCACCAATTGTAACAATTCTAATTGCTTCTATACCTCTACCCTCTAAAACCATTTTATGGCCTGGAAGAATAGTTAAAGCTGTTCCTTCATCTGGAACACCAAGAAATATTGATGGAATAAATTCTATCATTGCATGTGTTATAGACATGGACACCAATAAAACACATAAAGATTCTGGAGATGTGAAACTTAATAAAAAAGTAGAGGATGCAAATATTATAGCTCCTGCTGTATTTACATGGATCCCTGGGATTAAACCTGTTGTAGTACCACAAATAATTCCTAGAAAACAAGCTATTAAAAAATCTAAAATTTTATCACCATTATTTTCAATAAAACTCAATAATAGAAAATATTGTATTAATACTAATTATAAGTATTTTATTATATAAATAATACTTATGATAAAATTAATTAATAATTTTTGAATATGATATAAGATGGTGTCTCAAATACCAAAAAATAGTGCATGAAATCACTCAAATTTCATAGAATCATATAAATCAATTTGTGTTTCTAAAAATACATCCGATTATATTTTTAAATAATATATTATAGTTTTATAACTGGTTATATACTGATGAAATTAATTATAAAAAATTAATGAAGTGGTATAGTGAACCAATCTATGAGTTTCTTAGATGTATGCTTAAAAACTATTAATAGCTTGAAATTTAGTAAAATCAGGAATATTAAGAATATTATAATAGATTCAATTGATTTAAAATTAAATTTAAAAAATCATGGTAAATATTTTTCAAAAATTCTTAAAAAATCAAAATTCTTAAAAAATCATGATTATAAAAGATTATAGTCATTATAAATGTCATTATACAGGATTTAAGCTAATATTAGCCATGAAACACGAAATTAGAAGAGTTTTATCTATTTTAATCCATTCATGATGCCCCAATGATACTAAAATATTTGATTAAATAATGAATGATCTTAAAAAAAAAGATCATTACATTTCTCTCAAAAAATCTTGAGTGGAATTTTTTTATATATTCTTTGATTAGTGATTCATTGTTCGTATATACTGTAATAAAGTTTTATTATTATTATTATTAAAGATTCTGTCGATTATTATAATCTAAAAAAACTGGCATAATTCTAAAATCGGAACAAACCGTCGTTTTTATGTTTATGTATTGATAGATACATATTAGATAACTTTTATAGTCATTTAAAGATAAAATAATAATAATAATTATTCCCACTTTCTAAATAGATAATTATATATAACAATATATACTAATTTAATAATTTAGGGAGGGTGTAAAAAAGTGTGGAGTTATTTGGAAAAATTGACTTTTATTTATAAATAAACTTGAAAATTTTAGAAAAACTCCACAAAAATTTACATCCTCAATTTAGGCTATAATTTAAGTAAATGAATATTTTATTTACTAATTATTAGGTAACTATATATCTTAAATTAAGGAGTTAAGCTAATGAAAATTAAAGTTAGTAAAAATGGACCATATCTTGTGAGTGGAGATATTCCATTGTATAAAGTAAAATTTGTTGTTGATGAAGATGGAAATCCAATGAGCTATGATAAAAAGGAGAAAATTGAAACTAATGGGAGTTATGCTTTATGCAGATGTGGAAACTCAAGCAACAAACCATTTTGTGATGGTACTCATTCTAAAATTGATTTTGATGGGGAAGAAGTTGCTACTTTAAATATAGAAGATGTTTACTCTGAAAATATTGAAAACGAACATATAAATTTAGTTGATCATTATATGTACTGTGACCATTCAAGATTTTGTCTAAGGCACGGTGGTATTAGAAAACTAATTAAAGAGGATAACAATGATTCTAATGAAAAAGCTAAAGACGAAGCAACTAACTGTCCATCAGGCAGACTATTAATTTATGATAAAAAGACTGGAAAATCGACTGAACCAAAATTTGAAAAAGAGATTAATATGATATATGATGAAGGTCAACATGTTAATGGTGCAATTTGGGTTAAAGGTGGAATTCCTCTTGAATCTGCTAATGGAGAAGAGTATAGTATAAGAAATAGAATGACATTATGTCAATGTGGAAAATCATGGAATAAACCATTCTGTAATGGTAGACATTGGGTTAATGAAGAAAAACAGCTAATGTTCCTAAAAAGATGGGGATTCGATTGAAATAAAAGATAATATCTATTTTTTTACTAATGAGACTGTGCAACAATTCTAAAATCGGAACAACAAATATTTTCCTATGTTTATGTATTACTACATAAAATGTGGCTCTCTAAAGAATTCAGGTGATATACCTCAGTCATGATGACTAAGAAATAGATTTTCTATTTCTTGATATCCATCTAATCCTATCAAATTTCGAAGTTCCATACACTCATCAATCCTATAAATTTTCTTTTACTTTATGCAATGAAAGACCAATAACACTCAATTAGTATTGGATAAGTCATGTTGCATGTAATTAATCTTCCTATAAAGAGTTTTACCTAATCGTTACGGAATTGTTATGAGTGAAGGTAAATGCTCTATACTATCGAACAGCATATTATGCCTTCTTTTTGCATTTTCATTGCCACAATCAAAAATTTCAAAGATTCGCTCTTTATAAGTATCATATTCCTTCACTCCTTTTTTTTCTTTTTTTAACTCTTTGAGCTTCTTTTTATCTTTCTTTTATTTTCATCATTGAAAATTTAGAAGAATTTTATTCTTTATTTATCTTGTTTAATGTTTTATAGTTCTTGAATTATGTTCTGCTTTAAATGAAAGTTACAAAGTTGGTATACTACATTTAAAATATTCAGAATCGAAGCATAAAATTTATCATTATCTGATACTATTATACAAATTATAGTGATAATGGTAATGTTTATCAATTATTAATCTTAATTATAATTATAAAAATTCTTTAAATCAAATTTAAATAAATTATATTGGATATAATATTTTATAAAATGACAAACT
>JAISZW010000225.1 GCA_031284445.1 Candidatus Methanovirga basalitermitum
ATTGTGTGATATGGTGTTTCGCGTTTTCATAGACTATTAATATCACACATTCTTTTTATTAATAATTTTTGGTCATAACAAATGTTATATGATTAAATATAACAATTGTTATCATCCGATTTTTTGACAGAATCTTGAATTATGATTGGTATTGAAATCAAATGTTTTTTAATATTCAAAAGTCACTTCTATGGCTCAAAAATGGGATTTTCACCTAAACAAATTTAAACACGACCATCTGGAGTAAAAAAATGCTAAGTATAATATTAAACCTTTTTAAAAGGTACTCAAAGCCATATATTCATTTAATTATTTTTTCCTTATTGCTTCAAATCGTACAAGTATTTTTTACACTATATTTACCTAATTTAAATGCACAAATTATAGATATAGGCATCTTAAATGAAGATGCAACATACATTCAAAACCAAGGATTTTGGATGATGATTTTAGTATCATTACAGATTCTATCTTCGCTTTTAATCAGTTATTTTAGTACAAAAGCTGGGTTGTCATTTGGTCGCGACATTCGTAAGGATTTATATTCCAAAATACAAAATTTTTCAACTATTGATGTTAATCATTTTGGTGCTGCAACTTTAATTACAAGAGTAACCAATGATATTCAACATATCATAACTGCTTTAAATTTTTCACTTAGTATTCTTATAACCCTTCCTATAATTCTTATTGGAAGTATTATCATGGCAATTACAGAAAATTTACTCTTGTCTATGATAATAGGTTTAATATTTTCTACATTTATCCCATTAATGATAATATTCACAAGAAAATTGAAACCATTATTTGAATTATTTCAAAAACAATTTGATAGCATTAATGGTATCTTGAAAGACCAAATAACTGGTGTTCAGACAATCAAAGCTCTTGTTAAAGAAAAAATAGAATTTGATCGATTTAAAAAATCTAATAAATGGTTATATGACTTAAATATAAGTATTGGTAAATTAATATCCCTAATTTTTCCAACTCTTATACTTTTGCCTAATCTTTTGATTTTACTTACTATGTGGTATGGAGGAATACTTATCAACATTGGAGACTTAAATGTTGGAGAAATCACAGCATTTATTACATACATGTTATATATTAGTATGGCTCTTACAGTAACTTCTATGATATTAGGATATCTACCACAAATTGAAGTTTCTGCAGAACGTATTACAGAGGTGTTAAATAAGGAAACAACAACTTTATCTCCATCCAATCCAATACATATCAAAAATCCTAAAGGCATTATTAAATTTGAAAGTGTGAATTTCAAATATTCAATTGATAATCTTTCTAATGATAATCATTTAAACAATAAAAACAACAACAATAAAAATGTTTTAAAAAGTATTAGTTTCATTGCTAAACCATCTGAGACTACTGGAATTATTGGAAATACTGCTTCAGGCAAATCGACATTATTACAGTTAATTCCCCGTTTTTATGATGTTACAGAGGGTACTGTATCTTTTGACGATGTTGATGTAAAAAAACTTAATGTCTCTGAATTAAATTCGTACATTAGCTTTACTCCACAGAAAACACTTCTCTTTAAAGATACAATTGCAGAAAATTTAAGACTAAGTAAAAACGATGCCACAGAAGATGAAATATGGGAAGCATTAGAAATAGCTCAAATCGCTGATTTTGTAAGGGGATTAGATAAAGGATTAGAGTTTGAGGTCTCACAAGGAGGCATTAATTTAAGTGGTGGTCAAAAGCAACGTTTAAGTATTGCAAGATCAATTCTTCCAAAACCTAAAGTAATAATTTTTGATGATTCCTTTTCAGCCCTTGATTATGTTAATGATTTAAAACTTCGTAATGCTTTAACCAAAAACATAAAAAATTCAACGATTATTATTGTTAGTCAAAGAATTTCCACTATTCGTGATGCTGATAACATATTAGTAATGGACAATGGTGAAATTGTATCCCAAGGTAGACATGAAGACTTAATAAAAAATTGTGAAATTTACCAAAAGATTGTTTCTTCTCAATTAGATTCTAAAGAACATGAAAAGAAATTATAATATTTAAGGAGAAAATAAATGTTTATTCAATTTTTTAAATTATTCTTACAAGATAAATTAAGTTTTACAGCAATGTTATTTCTATTAACATTTTCTGCAATCATTCAATCTTTTAGTCCAATTGTTTTAGGAGATGGAACTAATATACTTTGGGAAGGATTTAAATCTGGATCCGTAAGATTTGACTCATTAATGCATGTTCTATACCTACTATCTGCCATATACTTAGGAAGTTATATATGTAATGTTTTAGCAAACCTATATTCAGTTAAAATTGTTTCAAAAATCTCTTATGATTTAAGATTAAGAGTTGAAGAAAAGATTTGGAAATTACCTCTCAAGTACTACAATCAAAATAAAACTGGGGATATAATGAGTCATATTACCAACGATATTGACAACATTAATCAAACTCTCACTCAAATATCAAGCACTTCAATATCTTTAATATTGAGACTTATAATAATGATACCCTTTATGTTTTATGTTTCATGGTTTTTATCATTTATTACATTGATTATTGTTCCAACAACTTTTATAATTATACTAAATATAGTAAAATTTTCTCAGCCCTACTTTAAAAAGCAATGGAAAATTACCACTAAAATCAACAGTAATGTTGAAGAAAGTCTCAATGGACATTTATTAATTAAAAATTATGATCAATCAGGAACATTCATCAATAAATTTAATAAAGAGAATGATGAACTATTTAAGTCAAGTTTTATAGCTGAGTTCGTTTCTTCAATCAGTTACCATAGTACTACCTTTATTAGTAACTTGATTTATGTTATTGTAGCATATATTGGGGCTTTGCAAGTTATTATGGGGAATTTAAGTATTGGTGGTGTACAAGCATTTATACAATATTCAAATCAATTCACCCAACCACTTTCACAGTTAACAAAGATAATAAGTATCATACAATCAGGAATAGCTTCAGCTGAGAATGTTTTTAATTTATTAGATAGTGAAGAAGAAGTTTTTAATGATAATTTAATAGAAATCAAAAGAGTGAATGGTTTAATTGAATTTAAAGATGTCAATTTTAGTTATACTGATAATATTAAAATAATTAATGGAATGAATTTAACTGTTAACCAAAAAGAAACCGTTGCAATCGTTGGAAATAGTGGTGCTGGTAAAACAACTTTAGTTAACCTTATCATGCGATTTTATGATATTGATAGTGGTTCCATTGAATTAGATGGTAAAAACATTTGTAAAATTAGTAAAATGAGTTTACGTCGTAGAATAGGTATGGTACTACAAGACCCATGGTTATTTAAAGGTACGATTGAAGAAAACATTAAGTATGGTGTCTTAGGAGATAGAAAAATATCTAATGAAGAGTTTAATAAAGTTGTTAAAGCAACCTATGTTGATAATTTTGTATCCACTTTAGTAAATGGTTATCAAACAATAGTAAGTAATGATGAAGAATTATTATCTTCTGGAGAAAAACAATTGTTAACTATAGCAAGAGCATTTTTAACAAAGCCAGATATACTGATTTTGGATGAGGCTACTTCTTTTATAGATACTCGTACTGAAATTTTAATTCAAAAGGCAATGAAAAAACTGCAAAAAAACCATACAAGTCTTGTGATTGCCCATCGATTAAGCACCATTAGAGATGCCAATAAAATTATCATGATGGATAAAGGTAAAATTGTTGAGGAAGGTAGTCATGATGAACTAATCGCTCTTGGTGGACATTACCAAAAATTATATTATAGTCAATGGAAAACAATATGAGATTTTAAAGATCTAAAATTCAGTTAAAACGGGTAGTTTATGAAAGTTTGGAATTTTATGAAAAATGGGGGAGTGAAATATCCAGCTGATGGATTATGAATGTGATTTTTTTATCTACTACAGTAATAGACATAATTTTTAAGAATGTTCATTGAAAATTTATAAGTAAAAATATGACTTTTTAATAAAATAATTATTTTTATCATCTTTATTTATTAAAATAATTATTATAAATTAAATAACAATTAAAATATTAATTTTAAACAATTTATATCCAAATTTAACAATAATTATTAAAAAGATGATTTTTAAAGGTTTTGTCCAGTACTATATTAAATTTTAATACTTATACAGTACTTTTTTAAAATTTTCGAGGAATAAATCCTCCTTTTAGCATGAAATCCAATAAAACAAGGGATAATGTTGATTCAGCTACTGTTGTTATTCTTGGGCATATACAGGGATCATGTCTACCTTTTATATTAATTTCAATATCTTCCATTTTCTCCAAATCCACAGTTCTTTGAGGAGTGCTTATTGAAGGAGTTGGTTTAACGGCTATTCTTGTTATAATTGGCATACCATTGCTTATACCTCCAAGAATACCACCTGATTTATTGGTTACTGTTTTAACACGATTTTTTTCAATGTGAAACTCGTCATTTGCTTCTTTACCAGTTAATTCAGCTATTTTAAACCCATGACCTATCTCAACACCTTTCACTGACCCAATGTTCATTAAGACTTTAGCTATTTCACCATCCAATTTCCCGAAAACAGGTTCTCCAAGTCCAGTAGGAACACCAATAGCTATTATCTCAACTATACCACCAATTGAGTCGCCTTCTTCTTTTAAACTTAAAATTTTCTCTTCCATGACCTTAGCAGCTTCATTATCAGCACATCTAACATCATTCTTTTTTGAATGTTCTTCAATTAGATTTATATCAACTTTTTTAGCTTTAACATCTCCAATTTGGGTAACATGAGAAAATACCTTAATGTTATATATGGATAATATTTTCTTGGCTATTGTTCCTCCAATGACATTTCCAATTGTTGTTCTACCACTTCCACGACCTCCACCATAGTAATCATAGTTTCCATATTTAGAACTCCATGTAAAGTCTCCATGACTTGGTCGTGGCTTTTTTTTAAGATATTCATAATCTTCAGATGATTTATCTTCATTAAACACAATAGCTGTTATTGGAGTTCCATCTGTCTTTCCTTTAAAGATTCCAGATAATATTTCAACTTTATCAGATTCGTTTCTACTTGTTGTTAAGTTGTTTGTTCCAGGCCGTCTTTTATTTAGTTCTATCTGAATGTCTTCTTCGTTTAATTCAAGATTAGAAGGACACCCATCAATTATTGCTCCAAGAGCTTTCCCATGACTTGAACCGAATGTTGTAACTTTAAATATTTCTCCTGTGGTGTTTGTCAAGTAATCACCTTTATTTTATTTATAGTCTATCTATTTATTATTCTTTATCTTTATAATATATGAATATTAATAGATTAATATATTTTACAATTTTATGATACAATTTTATGATATAAATATAAGTTAATAAAAATCTAATTAAAATATGCTAAGTAAAAATTTAAATATCATGTATTTTTATGGTGTTATTAGTGGATGAAAAAAGTACAAGCACACAATGGAATAGTAATTTAACTTTTTTAGTTTCAATGATTGGTGCTGCTGTTGGTTTAGGTAATATATGGAGATATCCTTACATTCTTTATTCAAATGGAGGAGGGACTTTTTTATTCGTTTATATAATATCCATATTCCTTGTTGGTATTCCTCTTTTATTTTTAGAATATAGTATCGGATTTAGATTTAAAAATTCTGTTCCAAAAATATTAAAGACCGTTAAACCTCATTTAGAGATTGTTGGTTGGTTCATTGTATTAGTAACATTTATAATATTAACCTACTATGTGTGTATAGTTGGATGGGATTTGATCTATTTTGTACTTAGTTTTTTTAAGGGATGGGGAGCGGATACAAATCAATTTTTCTCACAAACATTACTCCAATCAACAGATGATATCTCTGGATTAACACACATTGTTTTAGTTTGTTTAATTCCAACATTAATTGTTTGGTTTATTATATGGCTCATATCTCATAGAGATTTAAATAAGGGTATTGGAAGAATAAATATGATCATGATTCCTGTGCTTTTTATAATGATGGGATCTATTGTTATATATTCACTAACACTAAAAGGTTCGTTGTTAGGATTAACTACATTGTTCATTCCAAACTGGGAAAAGGTATTTAATCCTAATATATGGGTTGCTGCTATAACTCAAATACTTTTTTCATTGAATATTGGGGCAGGAGTTAGTATTACATTTACTGGTTATAGACCTAAAAATCCTAAATTAATTAATGATGTATTAATTGTTACTTGTGCAAACTGTGGCTTTGAATTATTTACAGCAATTGGAATATTTTCAATATTAGGGTTCATGTCTACAACAACAGGAATAAATATCAACAATCTTGCAAGTGAAGGTATAGGTTTGGCTTTCATTGTTTTTCCAGATGTTTTAAATACTATTGGAGATATCGCATATTTAATAGGACCAATATTTTTCTTATGTATATTTTTTGCAGGAATAACCTCAACTATTGGGATGTTAGAACCATTATTATCCAGTATTAAGGAAAAAATAGGCTTAAGCAGGAAAAAAACATCTACATATCTTTGTCTTATTGGATTACTAATATCAATAATCTATACAACTGGATCAGGAGGCTATATCCTAGCGATAGTTGATAAATCTGTAAATCAGATTGGGATCTTGTTTGCAGTTATTTTAGAAGCAATTATTTTTTCATGGGGTTTCGGAGTTGATAAGTTTCTCCAAGCATTAAATAATAAGTCTTACATTATAATAGGTAAATGGTGGGTAGTGCTTATAAAATATGTTTTACCATTATTATTATCTTGTCTATGGATTAATGGAGTGATAAATACATTTAAACAGAGTTTAATGGAAGTGGTTATAACTATTATTGTGGTTTCAATACTTATTGTCGTACCAGCAATATTAACATCAATTCCTTATAAATCAAAAGAACATGTATTGGATTAGAATAAGTTAAATAGAATTTTTATGCAATTTAATAAATAACAATATTTTAGAACTCGATGATTTCAATATTGAAATCAGAGCTATCGTTGTTTGTTGTTATTAAAATACCATGATTATCTTTAAACATGCCTGGATTTGCAATGATCGTATTATTTAATTTAGATATTGATTTTGCTTCATGAATATGACCACATAAATTTAAATCAAAATCATTTTCATTTAAAACATCTCTAATAGCTTTACTTCCAACATGATCTCCGTTTGATATTTTATCTGCTTCAGTTTCAAATGGTGGGGCATGGGTTAACAATATTTTAATAATTTTATCTTTATTCAGTAATTTATTTTCTTTAAGAACAACATTTTCATAGTCTATCAAATTATTTAAGCAAGTATATAGGTCTTCTTCATTTATTTCAAATGGTGTATTAAATGGAGTAGGATTTGAACCACCAAAGCCACAAATCAGAATATTTTTAAAAAGATTGATTTTGTTATGGGCAAAAGTTGCTTTGGAATTTTCAATGGTGTTATAAACACTTTCTATATCACAGTTTCCATGAATAGCTATTACTGATGTTTTGGATGCGATTTTATTTAAAAAATCGTCTGCAAACTCTTTAGGACCAAAGTCAGTAATATCTCCTGAAATCAAAACTAAGTCTATCTCATTTTCATCTAAATATTTTAGAAAATTTTCATTCTCATTGCTATGAATATCACTTATATGCACAATTTTCATTTTTCTCACTTATGATTATTTAATTAGATTTTATTAGTTATTAGAAAAATTATTATTAGACCTATTTTTTTATATATTGGCTGGGAGACAATTTTTTGATGTTTATCTTGCCAAATTCTTTTTGAAAGTTTTAATTTTAGTTTTTTTTGAGTATTTAGTTTTTTTAGTCAATTATACACATATTGCTAAAATTTGGTCATTTAATGATATTTGATTCTTTGGATCATTAATGTATATTCATTATCAACTAAAATTATTGGTGTCTTTGATCGTTTGGCTGTGTAAAAACGACATGGTTTTTGGAGATTTAAATTTTCTGATTTCGCCCATGAAAAATTTAGACCATATTAAGATAGTATTGATCTTTTTGGCTTAGTTTTTTAATTTTCCATTTGGAAAAAACCATGCTAATTTTAAAATACATCATTTATTATATTTATGGTAATTATACAATATAAATATGGAGGTATAATATATATGATTTCTACCCACTTTCTTCAATATTTTATTTAAATAGGAATATATAACTATTTATAATGATAATATGTAATTACGATTTGTTTATCTTTAGAATTAAAATTTTAATAAAATGAACCATAGTTAAGTTCGCAATCCCCTCATTTTAATGGAGGGTTAGAACCGTAAAGTATTTATACTTAGTTGTTTATACTAAGTATATGGATTTAGAAAGTACAACTAATGGTGTTTATTCTTTAAAATATCATCTTATTTTTGTCGTGAAATACAGAAGAAAGATATTAGAAGACCCTAACTTAATATTACTATTAAAAACTGTTACAAGAAGAGTGGCAGAAGAGCATATAATAAATATTAAAGAAATGGAGACAGATAAAGACCATATACATATATTATTTAGTTGTAAACCAACAATTAATTTAATTAAATTCATTAAAGAAGTTAAAGGTAAAAGCAGTAGAGCTTTAAGATTAAAATATCCTAATTTAAAAGAAAAAGTCCATAAAGATTCATTCTGGAGTCCAAGCTACTTTTTATGTACAACTGGAGGTGTTACAATTGAAATTATCGAACAATACATTAAAAATCAAGGGAATTAAAAGAACTCTAATTAATGTTGAAAAAAATAAAAACACTCAACATAAATAGCTAAGGAATCCCCTTACTTTAGTAGGGGGATTCCTTAGTAGTAAAGGAGGTGATAATCATGGGAAAAGTTATACAAGGTAGAGTAAGACGGATATATCCTAAAAAA
>JAISZW010000241.1 GCA_031284445.1 Candidatus Methanovirga basalitermitum
TAACTGTATTTTTCAAGTATGAGTTTTGTATGGATGATACTTTTAGTAAAATAAAGGTTTATGATCATTTTCGATTTTTTTCAAAAATCGAAAAAAACTCCACACTTTTTTACACCCTCGATTAATCGAAACATGCTAAAAAGCTTAAAAAACAATAAAACACCACTACTAATGATTTTTTAATAAATCATTTGCTTTTTCTCTCTCTTTGGGATAATTAAACCAATACACTAAAAATAAAGCCTTACTAATGATTATTTAATAGAGCAATAATATATTTAAATACAATGACACATAGAAGGTAATACTAAGCAATCTAAAAGAAACTATTACTTAAGAATGCAGTACAATAAAGTCGAAACTGGGTGATAAATTAGCTGAATATAAACCCTTTGGTTAATTGGGAGTCATTACGACCATATGATCAAAGAAATATAGAATAACCAGATGGAAAAAGAGTGGAAGACCACAATTACAGTACAAAATCATGAATGTTAAAAATGTTGTATTTTACAAGCATGTTAATGGTTTATCCAGAACCAATAACAAGTAAACTATGATCCCCCCTGATATAAGTTCACAGTATAATAAACATTCAGACCCAGGACATACAGAATGCACCACGAGGGAAAAATACTAAATATACTGTAAATGGCGAATGGGCTAAAAAAGGAATACGTAATCATTATTTCGGATATAAAATGCACATAAAAAAGAGAAATCATGCAACACCTGCCAACATTCATGACTCTAAAAATAGACCTATCTGAAGAATATAGTAGCCTAATCGTGGACAAAGTATACTATGGAGTGATTTGTAAAGCCTATAATGCACACGATGAATCGAGCATCCATGAATACAAACCACTAACAATAAAACAAAAAAAGACAAGAAACTAATCAGTTCGTAGCATACCAAAAAAAAAACCATTTGCTGTGATAAAATGAGTCTTAAAAAGTGGTTATGTACTTGTCACAACCACAATAAGAACTTATGTTAAAAATATAGTATCAGGAATCTGTTATAACCTAAAAAAACTGAAAATCATCCCCAAAAAAATAGTTCATAGCTACCGAAAGCTATGCAAACTTTCAGTAAAAAAACAAATAAATGCATGAGAAAAAACGAGCAAAACCAGGAAGACAAACCTCAAAATACAAGTAAATAATACATAGATTGCTGAAAATTAATAAAAAAGTAATAAAAAAATAGGAAAAAGTAAGTTAACAGAAATTCTCATCTGATTTTTTTTTACATTAGATGTCATGTTTTAAAAGAGTATAAAAGATAGAATATTTAATTATAATATATATGGAAAGAAAAAAAATCAAATAATAGACCAAAATACATAAATTTACAACCCACAATAGTTAGAAAGGTCGATGAAATTTTTGTTGGTGATCTATCATAAATTTCAAACTAAAAATAAACATTTAGCTAAAAATACCTATGATTTACATCAATATGAGATAAAAAAGCAGTTAAAATATAAGTCTGCTTGGTACTGTATGTTTTTAAGGTTGTAAATGAAAGTTACACTTCTAAAATTTATAATGTTTGTGATCATTGTATGATGGCTTGAAACTTAGTACAAGAAAGTGGACTTGTCCTGATTGTGATACCAAACATGATAGAGATATGAATAAACATTCAAACCATAGAGACTACGAGGATTGCCTTTGATAAAACTAACATAAGTTAGTGGATTAGGAATCCCTTTCCTCTTTAGGAAAGAGTAGTTCAATCAAATCTTCAAGTGCTTAACATGTTAAAAGTATATAATACTATGAACAGAGAAAAAGAACAATTTGTTAGTATAAGCAATGGTAGAATTAATCTCTTTGTATGTGGACCAACTGTATACGATGATGCTCATATAGGACACGGACGTACTTACATATCCTTTGACATGATAAAAAGATATTTAGAATATATAGGATACTCTGTTTTTTATTTAGAAAATATAACAGACATTGATGATAAGATAATTGTAAGAGCTAAAGAAAGAAAAGCTGATTTTTTAGCCTTAGCAAGGTTCTATGAAAACAGATTTAAAGAAGACATGAATAAATTAAATGTAAACTCTGTTAACCTTTATCCAAGAGCAACCACTTATTTAAAAGAAATTTATGAACAAATAGAAACCCTGATCGAAAAAGGATTTGCCTATGAAAGCGAAGATGGAATCTATTTTGAGGTGGAAAAATTTCCAAATTATGGGAATCTCTCTCACCAAAAATTAGACAAATTAGAGACCAATAGAGAAATGGCTAAAACCACTAAGAAAAATCCTCATGATTTTGCACTTTGGAAAAAAACTGATGAAGAACCATATTTCCCATCAAAACTTGGCAATGGAAGACCAGGCTGGCATATTGAAGATACAGCTATTACAGAACAGTACTTTGGTTTTCAATATGATATTCATGGAGGAGGATTAGACTTAATTTTCCCGCATCATGAGGCTGAAATTGCCCAAATGGAATCCATCTCTTCTTTAGAACCTATGGTTAGATATTGGTTACACACAGGATTTCTTAATGTTGATGGCGAGAAAATGTCCAAATCTTTAGGCAATTTTATCACAATAAGAGAACTCTTAAAAGAATGGGATCCAATGGTATTTAGACTATTCATACTTTCAACTCACTACAGAAATCCAATAGATTTCTCCTATAAAGCTTTAAATCAAGCATCAAAGAATTTAAATAGGTTAAAAAAAACTATAAACAATTTAATTGACTTTGAAAAGATGATTATTAACTACTCCTCCATAGATTTAATTGATATCCAAACTTTTGAAGAAAATTTAAACTTAGAGGATCTGAAATATTCTAATAATGATACTATGTTAAAAATAAAGAAATTAGAAGAAAAGTTCTTTGAACAGATGAATGATGATTTTAACACTCCTCGAAGTTTAGCAGCTGTTTTAAATTTCACTAGACATATTAATGATTTCATTAACAAGAAAGCTCAATTAATCAACGATAAAAAAATCAGTACAGATGAATTAGATATTTTTCATGAGTTTGTAGTCAGGATTTTGAAATTTTTTACTGCCTTTGAGAAAATCTTCAAACTAAATCTATTTGAAAAAGAAGATAATAATCAAGACTCTAATAAATTCTTAGATATTCTTTTAGAAGTTCGAGACAAGCTAAGAAAAGAAAAAAATTATGAATTATCTGATTATATTCGAGATAAAATAAAGGAATTAGGCATAAAAATAGAAGATAGTTAGCTACAGTTAAAATGAAAATTTAATATCAATTAGATAAAATAATGCTATTTTAAAATTTTTTGTTGGTAGATATTATTTTTTTTAAATCTAAGGGACTGTCCAACAATTATTTTATAAAAATTTTTAAACTTTTTATTTCACAAATAAAGAATGAAATAAATTTTAAATATAAATTAGAATTATAAAATAAATTTATATTAAAATTAAAACTAAATTACAATTTAATATGAAATTTAAACAATAACTAAACAAGTTGGTTTTCTATGACCCCCCATTAGATTCAGATTATTCTTGAAATCCGTATACTATCAGAGGGTGTAAAATAAGATAACTTGGAATTCTTGATATTAATTCATAGAATAAATATTTATAATATGAAAATCATACTTGAATGTAATGAATTGAAAATATAGAATCTGTAGAATATCATGGACAGAAAACAATTAGCTATTGATTTTGCGAAATCTTTAAATCATCCAAAAAGAAATCTTTAAATCATCCAAAAATTTTCTCTTATTTTAGAAATGTTGATAAAGAGGGAATATTAATTTCTTAAAAGGGATTTTCATATGGTGAGTGAAGAAAAGTTATTTTTTAATAGTGCATTAGAGGTAGCTCAACTTAATATTGACAATGGATATTATGCTTCTGTTAATCGTTCATATTATGGTGTATTCTATGCAGCTAAAGCTTCATTGTCTAAAAGGTATTGAAACAAGAAAATATAAGGGAGTTATAAGTCAATTTTGGTTTAGAGTAATGTTGTTAATGAGAATTCTGATTCTAAAACTTTAAAAGAATTATTTGATGAAAGAGAAGATGCAAATTATAGTGTAAATTATGATAGAGAAGAATCTAATGAGGTTTTAGAACAAGCAACAGTATTTATTAATGAATGTAGAAAATTTTCATGATTTAGAAGAACCTTTTAGAAACAGAGAACGAAAAAACAAGTTTTTCTAAGTTGCCTTCGCCAACAATCATAGATTTTCCTAAGTTCATTCGCCCGCATATTAATGTGAACAAAAGTTCAATGAGAAGTAATAAGAATTTTGTGATTTTAGATGAAGGAGATTATTAAACATATAATTGAAGATGATATTGGTTTTGAAGATATTACAACAAATGCTTTAATATCTAAAAGTAAAATAGCTGAAGCCTCTATAATATCTAAGGAAAATGGATTAATAGCTGGTGTTGGAATAGCTAAAGAAATTTTCTCATATTATGATCTTAATATGAATATTTTAAGGGATGATGGAGATGAAATAGCTGTTAATGATACAATTATGGAAATTGAGGGTAATGCTCGAATAATCTTAAGCTT